>DYMR01000104.1 GCA_020721485.1 Halothiobacillus neapolitanus
CAGGCCACCCAACGCACCCCTTCGGCCGTGGCCAAATCACGCAGCTCGGCCAACTCTGCCGAAGGCAGCTCGACCGCCAGCAGCGCCAAGCCCGCTTGGCTGGCGAACACCAAGGCATCATCGCCCACCGTGACCGCCGCCAACGCCAGCGAGAGCGCCGCCCGCAGGCTGCCTTCATCGCCATGCGCCAGCACCAAGGCAAGGCCCGCAGCGGCCATCAATTCGCCCCGCGTTCCAGCACGATCAGGCACACGGAAGGCTCATCCGTCGGCGCGACTTCGACCAAACGGTGCCCTGCCTGCGCGCAATACGCCGTGAAATCGGCAGGCGCGCCCGGATCGCTGACCTGCACGCTCAAGCGTTCCCCCGCCCGCAAACCCGCCAGCGCCTTACGGGCACGCAGCAACGGCAAGGGGCAACGCAGGCCGCGCGCATCCAGCTCGTTCACCGTCATCAGGCCGGGGCTTCCAGCGGCAAACCCGCGCCCGCCCAAAACATCACGCCGCCTTCCAAATTGAACAACTTGCCAATCCCCTGCCCCGCCAAAAATTGGCAGGCTTGAGCAGAACGCGCGCCGCTGTGGCAGTACAACACGACATCTTTTTCCGTTTTGAATTCATGCACATTCATCGGCACCAAATGCAGCGGCACCAATTTGGCGCCTTTGATGATGCCACGCGCGGTTTCGCCCGGCCCACGCACATCAACCAACAACACCTCATGAATGCGCGCCTGCAACGATTCCGGGCTAATAGATTGATAATTCGCCATAATTCTTCCTCAGGATAACTGCGCTCTACAGGGCTTACGCGCCACGAAGAGCCGATGACAAATAAATGAAAGCGCGCACTTTTAGCACAAAAGGCCGAATCCCGCCCATGCAAAATTCTTAGTGCGTCATTAATAATGGCACGGTAGTTTGCCAAGGTCACTGTTAAGCATTGCAAATAACCCCCTGATCGTGCATTAGAAAACTGCAAAATTCAAAAGCAGCCAGCCCAACCATACAAACCATAGCGCCATAAAAAATTTTTTATTGTGTCGAAAACTCAGCGGGCTACAGTATGTTCCGTCTTCGGGACAAACCACCAAACCCATCATGAGCGCTCCGCGTTCTGAGAGGAGAAAAAGATAATGACATCACTGATTCGTGCAATCACCGTTTCGGGTGCTGCCGTGCTGTTCACCACTGGACTCGCACTGTCTGCCCCCTCGTTCGCGGCCGAACCTGCCGCCGCAGCCGCCGCGCCTGCCCTGACCAAAGATCAGGAAGAAGGCAAAGAAATCGCCTTCAACAAAGCGCAAGGCAACTGCTTGGCCTGCCATGCCATCAGCAATGGCCAACTGCCGGGCAACATCGGCCCGATGTTGATCGCGATGAAAGCGCGCTACCCAAACAAAGAAGACCTGTTCAATGTGATCTGGGATCCGCGTAAGAAGTTTGGCCGAGGCGTCATCATGCCCCCGATGGGCGACCATAAAATCTTGACGAAAGAACAGATTGATAAGGTCGTTGATTATCTCTACACGCTCTGAGCCCCGCGCTCGTTCTGGCCTTAAACTTTCGAGGAGCTCATTAGCATGAAAAAACTTGCTTCCGCCTTATTGATCGCCGGTTTGGGCGCATCCATCGCCACTGCTGTTGCCGGCGATGCGAAGTTCAACCCGCTGAATAACCCGAGTAACCCGGCTGAATTCGCCAAAGAATTCCGCAATTACTTCTACCAAAACTTCCCGCAAATTCCGCACGATAAGTACAACATGGGCACCTATGCGTTCGATAAAGACGCGCTGTCCCAGTACAACGATTTGATGGAATTCCCGCCGCAAAACGATTACATCGCCAAGGGCAAGAAAATTTGGGAAGACTACCGTCTGCCGGATGGCAAACCGCTGTCCTCTTGCGTGGGCGATGCCAAAGGGCTGCGCGCGAAGTATCCGTACTTCAACCCCAAAGATGGCAAAGTACACATTCTGGAAGATGACTTAATCAACTGCCAGAAAAATGCCGGCGTGCCGGAAGACAAAGTCTGGGGGCCGAAACAGGGCTACAACGATCTGGTCGATGTGTCCGCCTACTTGGCCAGCGAATCGGATGGCATCAAAGTCAATGTTCAGGTGCCGAACGATCCCCGCGCGGTGGCTGCGTTCGACCACGGCAAGCAGATTTTCTTCCGCAAAACTGGTCAATTGAACTTCTCTTGCGCGGATTGCCACATGTACCACGCCACTCAGCGCACCCGCGCCGAAGTGCTGCACACTGGCATCGGCAACACCACGGGCTTCCCGGTGTTCCGTTACAGCAAGCAGAAGATGATTACGCTGAACAACCGGTTTGAAGGCTGCATGCGCGATACCCGCAGCATTCCGTTCAAACAGTACTCGACCGAGATGAAGGATTTGGAATACTTCCTCGCCTACATCGACAACGGTCAGGTCATCAACGGGCCGGCATTGCGTAAGTAATCGCCTACTCGTTCAGCAAAAAGCCAGCTTGATGCTGGCTTTTTTGTTTTGAACACGGCCTGCGACCGGAGGATTCGTTACGGGCAGGCGCCCGCTTACGGATGAATCGCCGCCGTCACCGAGAACGCGCCGCGAATATCGCCTTTCTGATACCCAATCGCTTCATCTTTCGGGTACAGGCTGCGGATTTTCTCCAATACCGCCGGTTGCACCTCGGTGCCATGGCAAGTCAGGCACACTTCGTCGGTCGGGATGGCTTTCATTAAACGCAAGCTGGGTTTGCCCTGCTCTTCCACGACGGTGTGCCATACCAATTCGCTGATGGGTTTGCCGGCGGCTTTTTCTGCCGCAAATTGTTCCAGAACCACTTTTTCCCACGCCGTGGGCGGGGTAGCGCGCGGTTTCAGGCTGGTGCGGTGAATTTCTAGCCCGTATTTCGCACTGATTTCTTTGGCGATTTTCGGCGCTTCGGTATGGCACACGGGAATCGCGGCCATTGGCCCGCCCGCTTTCATGGCGGTTTGCAGCGCGGCCTTCAGGGTGGTGGCGTAGTCTTTGATGGCTTCTTGCGACCGCAGCATCGTGGCTTTTTCCGCTTCCGGATTGGCCTGTTCATTGGCGAATGCGCCCAACGGTACGGCGGTCAACAGCACGGCTGCGGCAATCATGGGACGGGGATATTTCATGGCAGGCTCCTTGAATCCATCAAGTGTTTGGGGGAATTTCGGCTGTCGGAACATCCGACACCGCCCCCAGCCTACGAGAATTTACCGCCGGCGCAACAGCAATAAACGCGCGGACAGATTAATTATTAGCACCATGAATGTAATGATGAACGCAGCGGCATACGCCAATTGATGCGCCGAGGGGTAGGGTTCGCCGATGAAACTCCAAATCACATAGGTGAGGTAGCCCACGCCTTCTTGGGTGAAGTGCCCCGTCCACAAATAATTCGACCAGCCTGCGGTGAACAATAAGGGCGCGGTTTCGCCCAAGGCAATCGCCAAGGCCATTAGGGTGCCGGTGAGAATCGGGATGAGCGCCGAGGGCAACAAGATGCGCCACACCAACCGGGATTCTGGACATCCCAAGCCATAGGCCGCTTCGCGGAGGGCGGAAGGCAGCGCCCGCAGCGCCATTTCGCTGGTGCGGGCAATGTACGGCAACATCAAAATGGCGAGGGTGATCGAACCCGCCAGCAGGGAAAATTTCCAACCCAGCCCAATCACCATCACCACATAGCCGAAATAGCCCAGCACGACGGACGGCACGCCCACCAGCACATCGGACAAAAATCGGGTGATTTTGCCAATCCAGCCGTCGCCATGCTCCGCCAGATACACCCCGGCGCTCACGCCCACCGGCACCGCAAGCAACAGGGCGAATCCCGTCAGCACCAGCGACCCGGTAATGGCATTGCGCAAGCCGCCGGCAATGCCTTGCGTGTCCTGCGTGAACAACGACCAGTGCATGGCGGGCAAGCCTTTGGATAGTACATAGCCGAGCAAATGCAGCAGCACGAAAGCCAATCCGGCGAAACTCAGGGTGGCGGCCGCCCAAGTCGCGGCGTCCAACATCCGGCGGCTGCGGCGAATTTGAAACGAACGCGGCGGCGTCATTGGCGATACCCCGACATCCACAACAGCCCCCGCGCGAGCGCATTCACGGCCACGGAAATCAGCATCAACAACAGTGCGATTTGTGCCAGCGCACTCACGGCCATGCCGGTGGGATCCTGCATTGCGCTGTCGAGCTGCGAGGCGATGAACGAGGCCATGGTGGAAACGGGGTCATAAATCGTGTGCGGCAAGCTGTTCAGCGCATTGCCGGACACCATCAACACCGCCATGGTTTCCCCCAGTGCCCGTCCAAGGGCGAGAATCGACACCCCGACCAGCAAGCGCTTCTGTCCCGGCAGAATCACCCGCCGCAGCACCTCCATCCGCGTCGCGCCCAGGCTCATACCCGCCTCGCGCAGCGCGGTGGGTGTAGCCACAATCGCATCGCGCAGGCTGGCGGTAATTAGTGGCACCACCATGATGGCGAGCACAATGCTTGCGGTCAGCAGCCCGTAGCCGCTGCCGGTGGGTTCGGCAAACCACGGCAGCACGCGCCCGATCGTGTCCGCCAACCAAGGGTAGACCGTGTGCCCCAGCGCGGGAATCAACACCAAATACCCCCAGAGCCCGAATACCACGCTCGGCACCGCCGCCAGCAGCTCAATCAAAAACGAGCCCAGCGTGCGCGCAGGACCGCCCAGCCCTTCGGCCAGAAAAATCGCCGCAAACACCCCCAACGGGAAGGCGAACAGCAAGGCCAAAAACGAAGTCAGCAGGGTGCCGACAATCAAAAACCACACGCCGTAATTGGCACGCGGCAAGACTTGCACGCCATGCACCGTGACCGGATCGGCGTACATGTTGCCGAGGTTCCAGTTGCTGTGTAGCAGAAACGCAAAGCCGTTGAACTGAATCGCCGGCCAAGCGGATAGAAACAGGAATACCGCAACCGCCAGCAAGGACAATGGCAACAACGCCGCCACGGCCGCGAGCGATCCGCGAAAACCAAATCGGGAAAATACCGAACGAATCGTAGTCACCAGCCCGCCCTAATCACGCCAAAGCACCTTGAACAGCCGTCGCAGGAACCCGGTTCAATGAGGGTTCACATCGCATTCAAACGGCTGTTCAAGACACCCATAACACCAAAAAGCGCGTGAGAATTCCCACGCGCTGCATTGGAATGACACACACGCCCAAGGGAGAAGCATGCACACACGAGGGCATTTCATGGAAATGCCACTCGGGATTTATCACCCCCACCCTGCCCTCCCCCCTCAAGGGGGAGGGTGAGTCGCACGGAATCAGAGGATTCTTAACCGTGGATCTTGTCGATCTGCGCTTGGGACTGTTTCACCACGCTCGGCGGCAGGGCGACAAAATTCACCGCCTGCATGAAATGCTCCGCATTGCCGCCTTGCGACGAAATCGCCCAGCCCAAGAAATGCTTGAGCGTATCGGCCATCTCTTTCGACGGCTGCTTGCTGTCGATCAGCGCGTATTCGTAGTTGATGATCGGGTAACTTTCGGCACCGGGGGCGAAAATCAGGCTTACGCGTTGATCCGCCGGGGTTTTCGGCACCATCGCGGCCGCAGCAGCTTTCACATTCTTGATTTCCGGCAGCACGAACTGGCCATCGTGGTTTTCCAGTTTCGCTTCACCCATGTGGTCGCTGTCGATCTGCTGCTTGAAGCTCACGCCGATGTAGGCCACGGAATACGGGTTGTTTTTCAACGCATCGACCATGCCGGGGTTGCCGACTGCGCCGATATTGCCCGCCACCGGCGCCCAGCTCACGGTCACGCCGTAGCTGTAATCGCTCGCCCACGACGGGGTCGAATCGGTCAAATACTGCGTGAAAATGAAGGTATCGCCCGACCCATCGGTGCGGTGCACGGTGATAATCGCGTGATCCGGCAGCGTAACGCCGGGGTTCAGCTTGGCAATCGCCGGATCATTCCAATTCGTGATTTTGCCGCTGTAAATGCCCGCCAGCACGGGGCCGGACAACTTCAGGTGCTTGTCATTCAAGCCCGGCAGGTTGTAGTTCACCATTTGGCTGGAAATCGCCATCGGGATGTTCAACATGCTCGGATGCTGCTTCATTTGCGCATCGCTCAAATACGCATCGGACGCGCCAATCTGCGCCAGACCTTGCATGGACTGCGCCTGACCGGTGCCGCTGCCGGTGCTGGCCGTGGTGAGTTGCACCGCCGGATGCGCCTTGGTGTATACCGGCTGCCACAGGTTGAACAACGGGTACAACAGGCTGGAACCCGTCTCCAGAATCGACACGGAACCCGCCAGCGCCACGCCGCTGGTCACTGTCAATGCACCGGCCACCGCCGCCGCCAATACTCGCCGAGAAACAGTTAGCTTCATCACTCGCCCCTTAAATTTTTACCGGAAATAAATACAAGCAATGCAATTTAATTGCCGGGGATAGGATGCCCTGCGATCCGGGCGAGTTCGTGAATCTTTTTTGAATTTTTCGTGACGAAGTCATGACATCGGGGCGGATTTTTCCCCAGCCACGCGGGCACAACGGCGGATTTTTCTCCGTAAAAATCGCGCAGAATTAGCCCGTGCGCCGCTGCACCGAAGCCACGCCGGGCAACGCGTGCAGGCGCTTCAGTAGCGGTGCCGAATCAATGGTGCCCGGCAATTCGAGGGTCAGGGCG
>DYMR01000105.1:0-4587 GCA_020721485.1 Halothiobacillus neapolitanus
CCCCTCAAGGGGGAGGGGGAATCGCCCCCCATTGCCAACAGGTAGGAGGAATCGCCCTGTCGCAGGCTTGGAACTACATCGACGCCCCCTCAAGGGGAGGGGGAATCGCCCCCCATGCGAAAAGGAGGGGGAATCGCCTGAAAAAAATAGAGGGGAATCACCCCCTCAAGAAGGGCGAATCGCCGCATTCGTTTATGTCTCGGCGCGCTCGACTATAGTCGGTCAATCCGGGATTTTTGCGTTTGTAGATCCAGCACGGCTTGCTGGAATTTTTCCAGCCGTTCGCGTTCCTGCGCGACCACCGCCGCCGGGGCGCGTTCGGCAAAGCCGGGAGAATCGAGTTTGCCGCGCGCTTTGCCGATTTCCGCTTCCAGCTTGCCGATTTCCCGATTCAGCCGCGCCAGTTCGGCAGCTTTGTCGATCAAGCCCGCCAGCGGAATGTGAATCTGCATTTCGCCGACCAGCGCCAGGGCAGATTCCGGCACGGCGGCACCGGCGGCGAGCATTTGCACGGAACCCAAGCGCCCCACCCCATGGAGCAGCGCCTCGAAACGGGCAAAGCGCGCGACTTCCGCTTCACTGGCGTGGCTGACCAGGACATCCAGCGGTTTGCCCGGCGCGATGTCCATTTCCGCCCGAATTCGGCGCACACCGAGAATGACCTGCTTGAGCCATTCCACCGAATCCAGCGCGGTTGGGTCGATTTTGTCCGCATCGGCCTGCGGATAAGCGCGCGCCAGAATGCTCTCGGCGCGTGCCGCTTCGGCCAGCGCCATCGGTGCGACGCGCTGCCAAATGGTTTCGGTGATGAAGGGGATGAACGGATGCCAGAGCCGCAACAGCGCCTCCAACACGCGCACCAAGGTGCGGCGGGTGCCGCGCGCGGCGGCTTCATCGGCCTGTTTTAAGATCGGTTTGGTGAATTCCAAATACCAATCGCAGTATTCGTTCCAGGTAAATTCGTACAGCGCATGGGCGGCCAGATCGAAGCGGTAGCTATCCAGGTGTTGATTGACCTCGGTTTCAACCTGTTGCAAGCGGCTGATGACCCAACGGTCGGCCTCGCTGAGCGTAACGGGCGCATCACTTAAGCCCGTGTCTTCGCCTTCGCACTGCATCACCACGAAACGGCTGGCGTTCCATAATTTATTGCAGAAATTGCGGTAGCCCTCGACCCGCGCGAGATCGAAACGCACATCGCGGCCCGTAGTCGCCAGCGCCGCAAAGGTGAGCCGCACCGCATCGGTGCCGTAGGCGGGAATGCCCTCGGGGAACTCCTGCCGGGTGTCTTTTTCAATCGCACGGGCTTTTTGCGGCTGCATCATGCCGGCGGTGCGCTTGGCGACCAGTGCTTCGAGCTCAATGCCGTCGATCAGGTCGATCGGATCGAGCACATTGCCCTTGGATTTGGACATTTTTTGCCCGTGGCGGTCGCGCACGAGGCCGTGCACATACACATCGCGGAACGGCACATCACCGATAAAGTAGTTGCCCATCATCACCATCCGGGCAACCCAGAAGAAGATGATGTCGAAGCCGGTCACCAGCACGCTGGTCGGGTAAAACTGGCGCAAATCGGTGGTCGATTCCGGCCAACCCAAGGTCGAAAACGGCCACAGCGCCGAAGAAAACCAGGTGTCGAGCACATCGTCATCCTGCCGCAACGCAACCGATGCCGCCAAGCCGTGACGCGCGCGCACTTCGGCTTCGCTGTGGCCGACATACACCGCGCCCGCCGCGTCATACCACGCGGGAATGCGGTGCCCCCACCAAATTTGCCGGCTAATGCACCAATCCTGAATGTTTTCCAACCACTGGTTGTAGGTGTTCACCCAGTTTTCCGGCACGAAGCGAATGCGGCCAGAATGCACGACTTCCAACGCCGGGCGGGTAATCGCCGCCAAACCACCGGGGCGGCCATCGGCCTGCTGCTCGCGGGTAAGATCGACAAACCATTGATCGGTCAGCATCGGTTCGATCACCGCACCGGATCGGTCGCCCCGTGGCACCATCAGCTTGTGGTCGTCGATTTTTTCCAGCAAATCCAACATCTTTAGATCATGAATGATGCGATCACGGGCTTCGTACCGATCCAACCCGGCATAGTGCGGCGGCAAAGCATCCGCCGCCACGCCACTGCCGACAATTTCCGGCACGGCACGGACGCGGGCATCGTGGGTCAACACATTCATCATCGGCAGCCCGTGCCGCTGGCCGACGGCGTAATCGTTGAAATCGTGCGCTGGGGTGATTTTCACGCAGCCCGAACCAAACGCCGGATCGACATAATCATCGCCGATGATCGGAATCTCGCGCCCCACCAGCGGCAGGGCAATCGTCTGCCCAATCAAATGCTTATAGCGTTCATCTTCGGGGTGAACCGCCACGGCGGTGTCTCCGAGCATGGTTTCCGGCCGCGTGGTGGCGACCACCAAATACCCGTCGCCCGACGACAACGGGTAGCGCAGGTGCCACAGGTGGCCGGTTTCTTCCTCGCTCAGCACCTCCAGATCGGACACCGCCGTGTGCAGCACCGGATCCCAGTTCACCAAGCGCTTGCCGCGATAAATCAGGCCATCGTCGTACAGCCGCACGAATACCTCGCGCACCGCCGCCGATAAGCCCTCGTCCATAGTGAACCGCTCGCGCGACCAATCGCAGCTCGCGCCCAGCCGCTTCATTTGCTCGCTGATGAATCCGCCCGACTCGCCTTTCCACTGCCACACCCGCTCGGTGAAAGCCGCGCGACCCAAATCGTGCCGCGTTTTGCCCTCGGCTTCGAGCTGGCGCTCGACCACCATTTGCGTGGCAATGCCCGCGTGATCGGTGCCCGGTTGCCACAGCGTGCGCTCGCCGCGCATCCGGTGCAGCCGCGTCAAGCAATCCATCAGCGTGTCTTGAAACGCATGCCCCATGTGCAGGCGGCCCGTCACATTCGGCGGCGGCAGCATGATGCAATAGGACGGCGCATCGGCCGGCAAATCCTCGCGCGGGGCAAAAAAATTGCCCGCACGCCAACGCGCATCACACACCGGTTCGATTTCAGCAGGGTTGTAAATTTTTTCCATGAACTTCTTTGTATTTCAATCAGATAAAAACGGATAGATAAGGATTAATCAGTGCCCATCACCACTTGTGCGACCGGACGGTGCACCGGGCGCAGGCCTTCCGCCTGATAACTGCGCCAACTCGCGCGCGCGGCCTCTCGATGGGCCGGCTCGGCATCGACGATTTCATCGAGCTGAACGCGCTCGGCAACCCGCGCAATCGGTCGCCCGGTCAGGTTCATCACGAAATCAAACCCGCCCGCGACCGGATCAATGCCTAAGAAAATCGGCGCATGCTCGATGTCTTCCGGGTCGGCCGTGTGCGGCACGAACGCATCCGGGCGATACCCCCAAAGGTATTCATCAAAGTATTCCACCTGCTCGTGATCTTGGCACACGACATACAGCAAATGCCCCGCCTCTGCCGCCTGCGCGCACAATTCCGCCGCGTAATACCAATACGCTTCGGGCGTCGGATCATCAATCAAATGAAAAACTACCGTCGTCATACCCCATGCCTCATGCCTCAAGGAACCGCTGATTCAGTCTGCCGCAACCGCGCGCGGTATGACCGCCGCCCGGCGAGCGCGTATTATGCCGCACAACCTTGACCGTCGCCCGGCTTCCCCATGCGTCACCGCCACCCCCTCTTTTTTTCCGCCTTGCTTTGGCTGCTGGTGCTTGGCGGTGTGACCGCCGCCGTGCTCTGGATTGGCCCGCAGCGCTTACTCCAACCGTGGTTGAGCCTCTCGCCCGCCGCGCTCCTGCTGGCGCTCGGGCTGATGGTGCTGAGTTATTGGCTGCGCGCGCTGCGGATTCAACGCTATTTCTTACAGGACTTGCGCGGCCAATTTTGGCCGACGCTCAAGCTATCGACTTGGCATATTCTGCTGAATAATTTGCTGCCCCTGCGCAGTGGCGAGCTGAGTTTCCCGATCCTGATGCAACGCTATTTCGCCCTGCCCGCCACGCGCACCGTGCCGGTGTTGCTCTGGTTTCGCTTATTGGATTTACAAGCCTTGGTGCTGATCGGGCTGGCCATTGCCGTGTTCGGCAGCGGGGTTTCCCGCCTGTGGCTGTTGCCCGTATTGCTGTGCGTGCCGGCGCCGTTGTTGGTGTATGCCCTGCGGCGACCACTCCGCCACTGGCTCAGCCAACGCCCCAACGGCAAGTGGACAGCCCGCCTAATCGACAGCCTCGACAGCCTACCCCAACACCCGCGCAGCCTGCTCGCGGCGCTGGGCTGGACTTGGGCCAACTGGCTCATCAAACTCGGCACCTTGGGCTGGCTGTTGTGGCAATGGCTGCCCCTGCCACTGGCGGGTGCCATCGCCGGCGCCATCGGCGGGGATTTAACCACCGTTTTACCCATTCACGCGCCGGGGGGATTCGGCACATTTGAAGCCGGTGTGGTGCTCGCCCTTCACCCCTTCACGGCAGATACCGCCGCAAGCTTTGCCGCCGCGCTGAATATTCACCTGTTTCTACTCGGCAGCTCATTGCTCGCCGGCTTGCTGGTGCTGGGTATTAAAGCGCCGTC
>DYMR01000105.1:4687-6611 GCA_020721485.1 Halothiobacillus neapolitanus
CCCCCTCAAGGGGGAGGGTGTGTCGCAAGAATCAGCGGGTTACCAAGCCCACAGTCCCGTCCAGCCAATCCAATCCAGCCAATCCAGTCAGTCGAATGACGGGTTCATTCACTTACCGCCGGCCTGTTCAAACACTTCCAACGCCTTTTTGACCTCGGCAATGTAGGTCAACGCGGGGCCACCGCCCATGAGCATTGCGACTTGGCAGACTTCGATGATTTCCGCGTGGCTCCCGCCCGCCTGCATCACCTTGCCCACATGAATGCCGATGCAATAGGTGCAGCGCGCGGTAATCGCCATCCCCAACGCGATGAGCTCCTTGGTTTTCACATCCAACGCGCCCTGCGTCAGCGCCGCATCCATGAAGTGATTGAAGGCCGCCATCGTTTGCGGCGCCTCTTTCGACATCATGCCCATGCCTTGTTTGAAATCCTGCAAGGTTTGATTCATATCCGATGCCATATCGAGTCTCCCGTTGTGCCTGCCATAAACCACATACTTTACACGGGAATACGGCATTTCCATGACAAGCGGCGCAATCCGTCAAAACCCCGCGAAAAACAAAAAGCCCCCGAATCGGGGGCTTTCATCGCACAAACCAAGCACGGATCGAGCACGATCCGAGGCGGCGGCTTATTCTTCGCCAACCACCACGACTTTGATTGTGGCGTCTACATCGGTGTGCAGGTGGAGCGCCACCTCAAATTCACCGACTGAACGCAGGGCGCCATCGGGCAAACGCACTTGGCGTTTTTCGATGCGCAGATCGTAGGCGGCGGTAACGGCTTCGGCGATTTCTGCCGTGCCGACTGAACCGAACAATTTGCCTTCCGTCCCCGCTTTCACGGCGATGGTGACCATCGCTTCGGCCAGTTTGGCAGCCATTGCGGTGGCAGATGCCAAATCTTCTGCGGCTTGACGCTCCAATTCAGCCCGGCGGGCATCAAACTCAGCGAGGTTGGCCTTGGTGGCCGCTTTCGCTTTGCCGTAGGGAATCAGAAAGTTACGCGCATAACCCGGACGCACATTGACGACATCGCCCAAGGTGCCGAGATTTTCTACTTTATTCAACAAAATGACTTGCATGATGAATTCCTAGGATAAACCGGTAACAACCGACCGATCAGTGACGATCGGTGTACGGCAGCAACGCCAGAAAGCGGGCGCGTTTGATGGCGGCCTGCAATTGTCGTTGGTAGCGGGCGGCGGTGCCGGTTACACGAGCCGGAACAATTTTGCCGGTTTCGGTCAGGTTTTGTTTCAGGGTATCGATATCTTTGTAATCGATCCGCACGACATTTTCGGCGGTGAAGCGGCAAAAACGCTTACGACGGAAAAAACGAGACATGCTGTGTACTCCCCTGCAACTTATTCAGCGGCTTCGGCGCGATCATCGCGCGAAGCGTTGGATTCTTCGTCATTACGATCGTAACGACCACCGTCTTGCTCGTCGTCACGGCGACGCGGGCGGCGTTCGTTTTCTTTTTCACGCAGGATGATGGACGGCTCGGTGTCCGCTTCTTCCATGCGCGTGGTCAGATGACGCAGAACCGCATCGTTGAAGCGGAAGGCTTCTTCGAGCTCGCGCAGGGCGGGCTGGGCGGTTTCTACATTCATCAGCACATAATGGGCTTTGACGAGTTTGTTGATGGGATAGGCCAGTTGGCGACGACCCCAATCTTCCAGGCGGTGAATGGTGCCGCCGGCTGTTTCGATGATGCCGCGATAGCGCTCGATCATGGCCGGGACCTGTTCGGATTGGTCCGGGTGAACCATGAACACGATTTCATAGTGACGCATAGTGAACTCCTGTGGATTGAAAAAGGCAGCCTGCCGTATGCGTAACGGTCAGGCAGGAGAAATGAAGGCGCGCATTCTAGTGGAAACCGGCGACGGCGGCAAGCGCGCATTCTGCATGGATTTT
>DYMR01000106.1 GCA_020721485.1 Halothiobacillus neapolitanus
GGGGTGAAAATTCTCAATGCATGCCCCTCCTGATACTCCCTCCCCCTTGAGGGGGGAGGGTTGGGGTGGGGGTGAAAATTTGCCGTTCACTGCGCTCAACATAAAAATTGAGTGATTTATCAACCCATTGAAAGTTTAATTCATCGGCCAATTAATCAGAGGCTCCCGCCCCCCGAATGAACCCGTTTGACACCCCCCTTGATCGACGCGGCAGCGACTGCGTCAAATACGACACCCTCGCCGACCGGTTTGGTCGTGCCGATTTAATTCCCTTGTGGGTGGCCGACCTCGATTTTTCCGCGCCCGATGCCGTCACCCGCGCACTGCAACAGCGCGCCGCGCATCCGGTGTTTGGCTATACCCGGTATCCGCCGGAATTTTTTGCCGCCATCGTGCAATGGCAGCTCAGCCAACACGGCTGGCGCATCGACCCCACGGCGGTGCTGCCCGTGCCCGGCACCGTGCCCGCCCTCGCCTTGATCGTGCAGGCCTTCAGCCAATCCGGCGACGGCATCGTCGTGCAAACCCCCATCTACCCGCCCATTCACCAACTGCCCGTCCAGCACGGCCGCCGCCTATTGGAAAACCCGCTGCGCGAGCACACCGACGGCTTTGTCATCGATTGGCCGCATTTCGAGCAGCAACTCGCCCAAGCAAAACTCTTCATCCTCTGCGCACCGCACAACCCCGTCGGGCGGGTGTGGCGCGAAGATGAGTTGATAAAAATCATTCAGTTATGCCGAAAATATGCCGTGCTGATCGTGGCCGATGAAGTGCATGCCGACCTCTGCTTCGCCCCGCATCGGCACATTCCCATCGCCCGGCTCGCCGCCGCTGAAGGGGTGGCCGTCATCACCCTGAATGCGCCCTCCAAAACCTTCAATGTCGCCGGACTCAACACCGCCTACGCCATCGTGGAAGACCCCGAACGGCGTACAACACTGCAACACCACATCCAACAGGCCGGCCTGACTTCCGGCAACCCGTTCGGCATTGCCGCGCTGATCGCCGCCTATCAATCAGGTCATGAATGGCACCACGGGTTGATGCGCACCCTTCACGCCCGCCGCGCGCAAGTGCTGGATTTTTTTCAGAATAATGATCTGGGAATCCGCCTGCACGCGCCCGAAGCCACCTATCTGCTGTGGCTGGATTGCCGTGCCCTGATGTCGCGTTTGGCGCTGGCCGATGATGCCGCGCTTGCCCAGTTTTTCATCGAACACGCCGGGTTAGCGCTGAACCCCGGCGTGAGTTTCGGCAGCCCCGGCAGCGGCTTCATGCGGCTGAACATCGGCACCCACGAATCGGTTTTGCATCAGGCATTAACCCAACTGCACCGGGCGATTCTGGCG
Organism: Halothiobacillus neapolitanus; assembly: GCA_020721485.1. Classification (GTDB taxonomy): domain Bacteria; phylum Pseudomonadota; class Gammaproteobacteria; order Halothiobacillales; family Halothiobacillaceae; genus Halothiobacillus; species Halothiobacillus neapolitanus_B. Next base: position 1,353 of record DYMR01000106.1, read on the forward strand.
GGTTAACCGACCGGAGGGCGGATAGGTTTCGCGCGCCGCCAACGGCGCAAATACAACCACGCTCCGCTCAGAAAAAACAGCGGCAATGACAGACTCCCCGCGAACATGATCCACACCCCGGCCCGGCCAAAATATTCCCCCGTGTGCAGCGGCAACATGCTGCGCACAAGCTGGGTGCCCGGCGGCAAGTCCGCGAAGGGTTGATCGAGCAAAACCGCAGCAGTAATCGGGTGAAGTTGCAGGGTATTTTGCGCGCGACTGTGCGCCGGTTCCGCGCCTTGCCACGACACGCGGATCGCCTCATTCGGTTGATTGGGCAGAAAAATTTGGGCGTGGCGCGCAGATTTTTCGGCAATCATCTGAGCAATCGCCAGCCACGGAATCTGCCCACCGTTGGATGCAACGGGCGCATGCGGCACCGCCGCCACCTTCATCGCCACCGGTTTGCCTTGGGGCGCGCCTGTCGCGTTATGCCAGAGCTGCCGCGTCCAGTCATACGACCAATACAGCCCCGTCATCGCCGCCAGCAGCAGCGGCAACAGCAACCAAACCCCCAGCACGGCATGAAGCGAATAAATTCGCGCCACCGCCGTACCCCGCTGAGCAGGCACCAGCCAATACTTGAGCCCCGCCCGCCGCAGCCGAATCATCAGCCCAGAGACAACCAGCCCAATCAAAATAACAACCGATGCGCCGGTAATGGCTTTACCGGCAGCGCCCGCCAGCAACCGCCGGTGTAGATCTTCCACCGTGCGAAAAAACGCCGCGCCGCGCGCCTTGCCCAAGAGCTCGCCGGTATACGGGTTCACAAATTCGCCCACCGGCTTGCCTTTCGCCCGAAAACCCACCCAGGCACTTTCGCCCGGCACGGTGGATACGCGCAGCGTGGCAAGGGCGGATTCAGGCTGTTGGGACTGAATGCGCGCCACCAAATCCGCCAAAGGCAAGGCGGATGCGCCTTCGGGAATGCCGACCCGCATCACGCCGTCGTTGATGGCCCACAACACATCCTCCTCAAACGACATCAGCGCGCCAGTACCGCCAACCACCGCCAGCACCAAGCCGGCCAATAACCCCAGCCACCGGTGCAGCCAACGAAAGGCGGGCTTAGGGTGGAACCCGCGACCGGATGCCGCGCGAATAATCGGCGCCATTGTCATACCTCCGACCACTGCCGCAGCAGGTTGTGGTAGAGATTGGTCAGTTGCAACACCTCGGCCTCGTCCCCCAATCGGGCGCGCAGTCGTTGAATGGTCTGATCGAGTTCAAACAACTGCACCCGGCGCGCATCGTCGCGAATCAGGCTTTGAATCCAAAAGAACGACGCCACCCGCGCCCCGCGTGTGACCGGCATCACCGCGTGCAGGCTCGATGAGGGATAGAGAATCAAATCACCGGCGGGTAATTTGACTTCATGCTGGCCGTAGGTGTCATGCACCACCAATTCGCCGCCGTCGTATTCTTCGGGTTCGGCCAAAAACAGCGTGCACGACAAATCCGTGCGCAACAGGCTGCCATCGGCTTCGTGCCGAACCGAGCCATCGACATGAAAGCCGTACTGCCCGCCGCCTGCATAGCGGTTGAACAAGGGCGGCACCACGCGCCGGGGCAAGGCCGCAGAAAAATACAGCGGGTGCCGCGCCAACGCCGCCAACACCTGCTGACCCAAAGCCACGGCGACCGGCGAGCGCACATCCAGTTGCTGATTTTGTTTCACGCGGGCGCCCTGCGCACCCACCGTTTGCCGGCCATCCACCCAATCCATCGCATCCAGTTGTGCCCGAAAATCCGCGACGGTCGCCTGATCCAATACTTCAGCCAAATGCAGCATCATGATTGGCGCCTCAAAACTTCATCGCCGCCGTCAGGCGGACGGTGCGCGGTAGGCCGGGCGTGTAGCGGTAGCCGCTTTTGTTGATGGCGGCGACATATTCTTGGTTGAACAGGTTGTACACATTGAGCTGCAAGGAGAATTCCTTAGTGATCTGATACGAGGCCATCGCATCCACCACCCAATACGAATCCGCGTATTGCGGCGTGCCAATCGCACCATCCTTGCCGCGCTGGAGCTTGCCGGTGTACCGAGGGCCGCCGCCCAGCGTCAGCTTGGGTGTGACGCGGTAACTGGTCCACGCCGTGAACGCGGTGCGCGGGGTGTAATTCAGTTGAAGGTTGTCGGGATCATTGCCGACGGCAGAACCGCTGGTGACCTGGCTGTCCATCAGCGTCCAGCCGGCGTTCATCTGCCAATTCGGGGTGATATTACCCACGGCAGAAAGCTCGATGCCCTGCACACGCTGCTTACCGGTTTGGGCATATTGCAAACTCACCGGGTCTTGCACGATGCCGTTCAGCACTTCGGTGCGATACACCGCCGCCGCCAAGCCCAAAGCGCCATCCAAGGCATCCCACTTCGCCCCCACTTCCACCGTTTTGGTTTTTTGCGGCGCGTAATTCGGGTTGTTGGCCACATTGGCACTGCTGGACAACTGGAAGTTCGCACTGCCGGGCGGCAACTGCGCGGTGGCGTAATTCACATACAGACTGCTGTCTGGCGTGGGCTTGTAGACCGTACCCAATTTCCAGCTCAAGGCATTGCCGGAAGTAGACAAGTCCGCCGCATTCACCAAACTGCCGCTGGCCGCCCCGCCCGTGCACGCTGGTTGGCCGCGCGCCGTGCCGCAGGCTTGAATCGAATAGAAACTCGTGCGGTACTGATCGAGCCGAACCCCGCCCGTCACCAGCCAGCGATCGGTTAAATGCGCCGTATCGAAGGCATAAACCGCCGCCGTGTTGGCCGTACCCTCGGCATGCCCCCCATTCAAATCCCAACTTAAACCCGAAACCGCAGGATTCGGCACATACAAATTCGCGGCAGGCCACGCCCCTTGGGTGGCATAGCTCAAATTATGCTGTTTGGATTGGCTGAGCTCGACACCCACCTGAAGATCATGCTTGACCGAACCGGTGAGCAGCTGGGTATTGAGGCTGGTTTGGTTGGTCAGAATGCTGTTCTGCTGATTCAAGAAAGTCGGTGTACTGCGCGCAATCGACCAGGAATTGGGATCATTCGGGTTGGGGGTCAACCAATTGGCCGCCGAGCCCATGAACGAAGTCAGCAAATAATCGTTTTGCGTTTGCGACCAGCGCGTGACATTGCGCAGGAGGGTGTTCGGGCTGAGATCATGTTCCAAGGTGAGCGTGTAGCGCTGGGTCGTCACCTTCTGATAATCCGAATCGGTGCCATAAAAATTCGACGGATCGACCGCCGGCGCATTGGCTAAAAATGGCCGTTTGGGATCCGGCGAAGAAAAACCCGGCAAGCCCACCGTCGGCACACCGCCATCGGGCACATTGTTCTGCTTGAGATACAGTGCATCGAACCATAACCGGTTGGCAGTGCCCAATCCCAACGCCAGCGACGCAGCCAGGCCGCCCCGATCATTTTCGACAGAATCACGCCCCGGCACGGCCGCTTTTTGTCCCATCGCATTCAAACGAATTGCGCCACCGGGCACGCCGTCCAAAGCGCGGTTGAAATCCGCCGTCGCACGGGTATAGGAATTACCCAACTCCAACGAGCCCGCCGTACTATCACGCCGCTGCGCTTGCTTGGTCACAAGATTGATGGAGCCAGACGGACTGGTCAGCCCATAATCGGTGCCCGCCGCGCCCTTGATTACCTCCACCCGTTCGACATTAAACATATCGCGGGAAATCGCGCCTAAATCCTGAATCCCATCCACATAAATGCTGCTCGACGCATCGTAGCCGCGCATGTACACGGCATCACCCGTCGTGGTATTGCCGTTCTCGCCCAAATAAAACGCCGAGACCCCCGGCGTATTGCGCAGGGCTTCAGTCAGCGTGGTAGCCCCCTGCTGCTGCATCAAAGCCTTGTCGATGATCGTCACCGTTTGCGGCGTATCCACCAAGGGCTGGCTGAATTTCCCGGAAGACAAGCGATCCACTTTAATGTCCTGCGCAGATTGGCTATCCGTCACACGCACCGTGGGTAACGCCTCTTCATCCGCTTGCGCCGTACTTGTTGCCGCACCCATCGGGACGCCAAAGGCCAACAGCACGGCGGCTGCCCCATGTTTTTTACTGCGAATCATGTTGTTTTTCCTCAAATGCGATGAATCTGGCGCGCCAAAAGCCCACAGGACTTCTGGATCAGCCAGCGCATCCTAGCTAAAGCAAATGAGAATTACAATCATTTACATGTGGCTTGCGTTAAGCGGATTCCATGTTATCCTGTCGTCACAGTGTGCTCCTGACTGTCTTATCCCCCGCTGACCTGCGATGCAGCCCGCAGGTGGGGGGATAAGTCCCGCTTCGGCCGAGACATCCTCCATCGGCCGCCTTTACCACAGCACAAGGCGCTGCCCATTGCTTTGGTAAAGGCTACACTATCATCGCCTTGAAACCGTTTATGAACAGGCAGTTAAGCATCTTGTCGAAGACACAATCGGCTCAATTCAGCCCTGTCCTTTCCCATTGGAAAGGACGCATCTTGCTATTCGCGGTGGTTCTGGGCGTGCATGGCCTCGGTCTGTTTGCGCTCATTCGGCACGAATCTGCGCAACAACCGCCGTCGCCAACGCCCGCAGCGCCGGTCATGATGGCCAGCCTGATCACGCCACCCGCAGCAGAACCCACCAAGACACCGGCACTTCCGGCGCCTGTTCCCGCAGTAGAAACACCGCCACCGTCGGAAACACCCGCCGACTTCACCAAACAGTTGGAACCTAAGCCCGTTGAAAGCCCAAACATTGAGGCGGAAAAAGTGGCGGAGAAAGTGCCGGAAAAAGAGCCAGAACAAAAGCCAAAACCCCGGCCAAAGCAACCCGCAGCGACCCAACCGATGACGCCGCCCGTTCCTCGGCACACAGAGAAAAAACCCACGCCGCGTGCACACCCGGCGATTCAAAAGCAAGCCACCGAAACACATCCAACGCGTGCTGAACCCAAGCCCGCAGCGCCAACTCAACCACCGAGTCAACCGATTGATTCGGCAGGCATTACCACGCCAGAACCCACGCCAGAACCCACGCCCGCCCCCACACCCACACCTTTGCCGCCGCTGGTGGAGGCTCGGCCGCAAAACACTCCCAGCCCGCCATTCCCGCGCGGCGCCAGTGAGCGGGACGAAGAAGGCACCGTGATTTTGTCGATGGTGATTAACACCGAAGGCCGGATAGAAGATATT
>DYMR01000107.1:0-2768 GCA_020721485.1 Halothiobacillus neapolitanus
CCGAGAATGAGCGAGCCGATGCCCGTGATGCTGCCGGCCGATTGCTGTGCGCTGCTGGCAGAAAAATCGAGCGTGCCGTCGTTGTTGAAACCGGACGGCGTACTGAAACTGCCTTGGCTGCCGAATTTCAGCGTCGCGCCCTGCTGCACGATCATCGACGACACCAGATTGACCGAGTTATTGAAGGTTTGCGTGCCGCCGTTCATCACCAAAAATCCATTGGCGCCGCCGGTGTTGCGGGTTTGTTGGATTTGGCCATCGAACACCGTGTTCTGCGCGTGGTTGATTTGCAGCGTGTTGAAACCCAGCGTCACCGTGCCGGAACCGGCCAGCCCGCCCACCTGCACCACATTCCCGGCCGTATTGCTCAGATTCGTATTGGAGCCATCCAGTGTGCCATTGGCCACCACCGTGCTATTGGCCAGCGTGCCTTGCTGAGTGAGATACACCGTCGCGCCCGAATCGATGGTGGTATCCCCTTGATAGGTGTTTGCATAAGTCAGGTTCATCTGTCCTTTTTGCAGAGTCACCCCGCCCTGCTGGCCGATGATTTGCCCGCCGAAATTGAACACCGACGCAGTGGGGTTGCTCAAGGTCAGGGTTTGATTGCCCAAATTCACCGTGCCTGCACCGGGCACACTATTGCTCACCACCTGCTGCACCGTCGCGCCCTGCGCGGTTTGGCTGATGTCGAAAATTCCCCCACTCGACAAATCCACCCAAGCAGAATTGGCGATCGAGCCGTTGCCGCTCAGCGCCAAAGTGGCCTGCGTCGCGTTGTTACTGACCGTCGTCGTGCCGGAATAGGTATTCACGCCCGACAGCGTTTGCGTGCCGCCGCTGATGATGACATTGCCCGCGCTGCCCGCGATCGGGTTGCTGATGACACCCGCGAAGGTATCGCTGCCGTTGGTGATTTCCAGCGCACGCGAACTGGATCCATCGAGGGTGACGCTGCCATTACCCGCTAGACTGACGATCTTGGCGGTGTTCGACGCCGTACCCGCAATCGACAGCGTGCCGTTATTGATGACATGCGCGGATAACGGCAACGCCCCCGCATCCGCCAGCACCAGTGTTGCGCCCGGATCAATCACCGTATTGCCCGAATACACCGGCCCGAACTGGTTGGTGAAGCTCTGCGTGCCATTGTGCAAATGCACACCGCCGCTGCCCGTGATGCGACCCGCAAAGGAATTATCCCCACCGTTGGTCAAGGTCAGCGTTTTCGAATCCAGCGCCACCGCGCCCGCACCACTCACGAACGCCGTACTAAAACCCGTGTTGGTGTTGCTGATGTCGAGCAGCCCCATCGACTGAATCGACACCCCGTTGGCAATCGTGCCGTTGCCATACACATTCACCTGCGCATTGGCGCCGATTTGAAACGGCAGGGTCGTCGTGACCGAACCCGCCAGCCCCCATTGACCGCCAGACACCGTGACCAAGGCCGCGCCCGTACTATCGAGCGTGCCACTGAACAAACCACCGCCCGCGCCGGTGATGTTGATCCGCGCCCCGCCCAGATGGACCTGGCTGGCCGCATCGCTCGTCAAATCCTTGAGATTCTGCGTGCCACTACTGGCCGAAAGATTCGAGCCGGAAAAATCGAGGGTGCCATTCGTCATGGTCACGATGGTGTTGTCGCCCAGCGTTTCGTCGCCCGTCAGCGCCAAAGTGGTGCCGTTGATGGTCGTATTACTCCCGGTGATGCTGCCAGCAAACACGGGCGCGCATCCCAGCGCACCAATCAGCGCCGAGGCCAGCGCCCCCGCCGTGCCCCAGCGCACCGTTCCGGCGCGGGCATCGTCCGGCGCACCGACCGGTCGGCGGCCTGCCTGCCCGGATTTTCCTGCGCCGCGTGCCAATTCCGAGGCCACTTGAATTTTTCCGGTCGTGCGGTGCCGCACCAAACGATATACACGGTTCATCCCGAAGCTCCTTGTCGAATCAACCAACCACCGGGGGCACTGCGCCAAACCCGCGTGACAAAATCAGTCGAACACTATAAAAAGTTGGGCTTCGTGGGTTTTAGCCGGAATTGCGGTGGGTACTGAGATGAATAAGGATGACCACCGACAGCGCAACGAGCTGGCATACCTCCAGCTCTGCCGCCTGCTCGAACGCCGGGGCGCAAGCCATTGCATCACGCAGCTCTGTACCGAGTACGGCATCAGCGTGTTCGCGCTCAACCGGCTGTTCAAAAAATGGATGGGGCTGTCGCCCAATGCCTGGCAACGGCAATGCCGGCTGAACGAAGCGGCCATCCTGCTGGCGCGCAGCACCCGCGACCTGCTCGACATCGGCCAAACCGTCGGCTACGAAAGTCAGCAAAGCTTTACCCGCGCGTTCACTCAGCGGTACGGCCTGCCACCCCGCGCTTATCGTCAGGAATTCAGCGCGGCCTTTGAACCCATCGCCGCATCACCCTTGCGCCTGGTGCTCACCAAAACCCTGCCCGCCCTGCGGGTGTGGGCTGCGCGCCACCTTGGGAATTACGACGATGTACCCGCCCACTGGCGCCGTTTCGCTGACCGCGTACAGCCGCTGCGCCCCCTGCTGGATCGCGCGCAGTATCTGGGCATCACCTGGGATGACCCCGCGATCACCCCGGCGGGGCACATCCGTTACGACTGCGCGCTGATTCTGCCGGAACACGATGCGACGCTCGATGTCGCGCTTCACGCCGCCGGCCTGCAACCGATGGCTTTGGCTGAAGGCAGCTACGCCTGCCAAACCCACCACGGCGCGTATCTCGACGCGGTGTG
>DYMR01000107.1:2868-6462 GCA_020721485.1 Halothiobacillus neapolitanus
CCGCAGCCGAGTGAATCGCTGCGGCGCAGGGCTTACATCATGCCGTCCATGCCGCCCATGCCACCGCCCGCCGGTGCGGGGGCGTCGGATTTCGGCAGCTCAGCGATCATGCACTCGGTGGTAATCATCAAACCGGCCACGGAGCCCGCGTTTTGCAGGGCAGAACGGGTGACTTTGGTCGGATCGAGGATGCCCATTTCCACCATGTCGCCGAAGGTGCCGTTGGAGGCGTCGTAGCCATAGTTGCCCTTGCCAGAGCGCACTTGGTTGACGACGACCGACGGCTCTTCGCCGCAGTTGGCGACGATTTGACGCAGCGGATCTTCCATCGCACGCAAGGCGATGTTGATGCCCATGTTTTGATCGGCGTTGATGCCGGTCAAGCCGCGAATGGCTTCGAGGGCACGAATCAGCGCGACCCCGCCGCCCGGCACGATGCCTTCTTCAACCGCCGCACGGGTGGCGTGCAGGGCGTCGTCCACGCGGTCTTTCTTCTCTTTCATTTCAACTTCGGTCGCGGCGCCGACTTTGATAACCGCCACGCCACCGGCCAATTTGGCGATGCGCTCTTGCAGTTTTTCTTTGTCGTAGTCAGACGAAGTGGTTTCGAGTTGGGCGCGGATTTGGGTCACGCGGCCATCGATATCTTCTTTGTTACCCAAGCCGCCGATGACGGTGGTGTTTTCTTTGCTGACCACGATGCGCTTGGCGCGCCCCATGTCATCGAGGGTGACTTTTTCCAAGCTCAAGCCGACTTCTTCGGAAATCACTTGACCGCCGGTGAGGATGGCGATGTCTTGCAGCATGGCTTTGCGGCGGTCGCCGAAGCCCGGCGCTTTGACGGCAGCCACTTTGACGATGCCGCGCATCACATTGATGACCAGAGTCGCCAGCGCTTCGCCTTCGATGTCTTCGGCGATAATCAGCAGCGGTTTACCGGCTTTGGCCGCGCCTTCGAGCGCCGGCAGCAATTCGCGGATGTTGCTGATTTTTTTGTCGTGCAACAGTACAAACGGGTCTTCCAATTCGGCCGACATGTTTTTTTGGTTGTTCACGAAGTACGGTGACAGGTAGCCCCGGTCGAACTGCATGCCTTCAACGACATCCAGCTCGTTTTCGAAGCCTGAGCCTTCTTCCACGGTGATGACGCCATCTTTGCCGACTTTTGCCATGGCTTCGGCAATGATGTTGCCGATGGATTCATCGGAGTTGGCAGAAATGGTGGCCACTTGGGCGATTTCTTTGTTGTCCGAGCACGGCTTGGAGATTTTTTTCAGCTCTTCGACAGCGGCAAACACGGCCTTGTCGATCCCGCGTTTGAGGTCCATCGGGTTCATGCCCGCCGCGACGGATTTCAAGCCTTCACGCACGATGGCGGCAGCCAGTACGGTGGCGGTGGTGGTGCCATCACCGGCGATGTCGGCGGTTTGGGAAGTCACTTCCTTCACCATTTGCGCGCCCATGTTCTCGAATTTGTCGTCGAGCTCGATTTCACGCGCCACAGACACGCCGTCTTTGGTCACATGCGGGGCACCGAAGCTTTTTTCGATGACCACATTACGGCCTTTCGGACCCAGGGTGACTTTCACCGCATCGGCCAATACATTCACGCCACGCAGCATGCGATCGCGTGCGGCACTGGAAAAACGAACTTCTTTAGCAGCCATGGATAACTCTCCTCAACTTGTCGGGGTATGGAATACGGAATTAGCCTTCGATCACGGCCAGCAGGTCGTCTTCGCCCATCATCAACAGCTCTTCGCCATCGACCTTAACCTTGGTGCCCGCATACTGGTTGAACAGCACATGATCGCCAGCTTTGACGCCCATCGGACGCACTTCGCCTTTGTCGTTGCTTTTGCCAGGACCGGCGGCGACCACTTCGCCACGGTTCGGTTTTTCAGCGGCAGAATCCGGCAGCACAATGCCGAACGCGGTTTTGCGCTCTTCTTCGACACGCTTAATCAACACGCGGTCATGCAGGGGACGAATTTTCATAGAGTTCACTCCATATCAATGCAGGTTGAAATTCATGCGCCGACACCGGCGCCCCGATAAGGAACTTCCATACTGTGGGCGGTGCCCTCGATTTCAAGAGCCCACCGAAAATTCTTCGGCACGCGCAACCACAGAATGCCGCTGGCTTCGCGTTATACTTCGGCAAGCGCCGTAGCCACGGCTTTTTGATAGGACTATCGCCATGTCGCAGCCCAGTTTTTCGAGCCAAATCCAAGTGCCCGCCGGGGAACGCATCATCGCCAACGCCGACGGCAGCCTCAGCGTCCCGAATCATCCGATCATCCCGTTCATCGAAGGCGACGGCATCGGCGTGGACATCACCCCCGTCATGCATCAAGTGGTGGATGCCGCCGTCGCTAAAGCCTACGGCAGCACGCGCAAAATCGCCTGGATGGAAGTCTTCGCCGGCGAAAAAGCCGCCACCGTATACGCCGACGATAAAAGCGGCTTGCCCGCCGACACCATGACCGCCGTGCGTGAATTCGTGGTGTCGATCAAAGGACCGCTGACCACCCCGGTCGGCGGCGGCATCCGCTCGCTGAATGTCGCCCTGCGCCAACAGCTTGATTTATATGTTTGTCTGAGGCCGGTGCGCTACTTCCAAGGCACGCCCAGCCCACTGCGCCACCCGGAAAAAACCGACATGGTCATTTTCCGCGAAAACTCCGAAGACATTTACGCCGGCATCGAATGGGCGGCCGGCACGCCGGAAGTGAAAAAAGTCATCGACTTCCTGCAAAACGAAATGGGCGTGAAGAAAATCCGCTTCCCGGAATCGTCCGGCATCGGCATCAAACCCGTTTCGCGCGAAGGCACCGAACGACTGGTGCGCAAAGCCATGGAATATGTCATTGATAACGACAAGGATTCGCTCACCCTCGTGCACAAAGGCAACATCATGAAGTTCACCGAGGGCGGCTTCAAAAATTGGGGCTACGACTTAGTGAAAAACGAATTCGGCGCCACCGAACTCGGCGGCGGTTGGTACCAATGCACCAACCCGAAAACCGGCAAAACCATCACCATTAAAGACGGCATCGCCGACGCCTTCCTGCAACAAATTCTGCTCAAACCGGAAGACTACGATGTCATCGCCACCCTGAACCTGAACGGCGACTACATCTCCGACGCCCTCGCCGCCCAAGTCGGCGGCATCGGCATCGCCCCCGGCGCGAACCTCTCCGACTCCGTGGCCATGTTCGAAGCCACCCATGGCACCGCGCCCGACATCGCCGGAAAAAACCTCGCCAACCCCGCCTCGCTCATCCTTTCTGCCGAAATGATGCTGCGACACATGGGCTGGTTCGAAGCCGCCGACCTCGTCGTCAAAGGTGTAGAAGGTGCCATCCTCGGCAAAAAAGTCACCGGCGACTTCGCCCGACTCATGCCCGACGCCACGCAAATTGGCAGCGACGCCTTCGGCAAAGAAATCATCCACCACATGGGCTAAAACCCGCGCCCTGCCGGATAAATTCGGCGGGGTCGGGTAAAATCAGCGCCCTGCCCTCGTAGCTCAGTGGATAGAGCATTCGCCTCCTAAGCGAAGGGTCGCAGGTTCGATTCCTGCCTTGGGCA
>DYMR01000108.1:0-2214 GCA_020721485.1 Halothiobacillus neapolitanus
ATCGCCCTTTCACGGCGGTAACCGGGGTTCGAATCCCCGTGGGGACGCCACTTACCGAGTTTTTAAGCCATTAAAAACTCAAACGAAAAAACCGCCCAATCGCTCGGGCGGTTTTTTTATGGCGATGCGACCACCGCGTCAATTCGCTGAAAACAACACTTCCGCCGACACCCCGGCATTGCGCGCCAACACCCGCAGGCGGCGCACGGATTCCAACTGAATCTGCCGAACTCGTTCGCGGGTGACACCCATGAACACGCCGACCTCTTCCAGCGTTTGGGTTTCGTAGCCCCGCAGTCCGTACCGCCGGCAGAGCACTTCGCGCTGCTTGGTGTCCAGTTGCGCCAGCAACCGATCCAGCACTTGATGCACGCCTTGATCGTGCAGCAGCTCGTCCGGTTCCTTGGCCTGTTCATCGGGAATCAAGTCGAGCAGGGAAAAATCCCCCTCGCCGCCCAAGGGACGATCGAACGATGACTGCCGTTCGTTGTACGCCAGCACCCGCAACACACCATCCACCGGGCGATCCAGGTGATCGGCGATTTGTTCCGGCGTCACTTCCGCGTTGTGGGTTTGCGCAATCTGCCGCGCCGCGCGGTTCAGGCTGTACATTTCTTTGACGACATGCACCGGCAAGCGCACGGTGCGCCCTTGGTTCATCAGGCCGCGCTCGATGGTTTGCCGAATCCACCAGGTGGCGTAGGTTGAAAACCGGAAGCCGCGCTCTGGATCGAATTTTTCCACCGCCCGCATCAGACCCATATTGCCTTCTTCGATCAAGTCGAGCAGGTCGAGGCCGCGATTCATGTATCGACGGGCGATTTTGATGACGAGCCGTAAATTGCAGACGATCATTTTTTGCCGCGCGGCCACATCGCCGCGTTGCGCCAGCCGCGCGTACTGCACCTCTTCATCCGCCGTGAGCAGGCGCTCGGTCTCCACATCATTCAGATACAGGCGCACCGGGTCGGTGGACTCGCTGTCGCTGGCGTTAAAGCCCTGCGCCATTTCTACCGCATCCCCGTCGGCCTCGGCCACCTGCAAGTCCTCCGCTTGCGCCTCGAACCCCTCGTCGCCCTCCCGATCCGTCAGATCGGCCGCGTCGTGCGTCATCGAATCCGTCGGCTCTACCGCCGGGGAGTAATACTGAGTCGCCATGATCGAGTCCTCCGCAGAAATCCAAGTGTTTTACTCGTACAGAATTTGCACAACTATTCAGCGCAAAGCAAGCGTTTTTCCGACAAATCCTTGATGAAATTCCCTCATATCGGTCAGTTTTGCATAGACTGCTAATCAATCGCACAACTTTCGTATATGAAACAATCCGGCCATCGAAAAGTTCCCCGTGCAGGAATAAATCTCGGGCTTGCGGCACATTTGCCCCGCATCCGGGGGGCGGGTGTTAGCATTCTTTGGGATTTAATCCGGTCGCTGAAGCAACCTCTGATCGACTCCTTCGCCCCGCCAGGCAGAAGGGCTGTCGCCATGAGGCAGAGATTCCTGACATCACAGGACTGGATCACTCGCGTCAATCGAAGGAGCCGCCATGACGACCGCCCAGCCCACGCCTTTCCTTGGCCTCGCACCGTTTTTGCGCGCGAGCATTGCCGGGGTGGATTTGCGCCCCTTGGCGCAGCAGTCACTGGCCGCCGTGCAGCAGTCGCCCACGGATGCGGCGCTGTGGATGAATCTTTCGACCCTGCTGTTCAGCCTCGATCAACGCGAGGCCGCCTTTGCTTGCCAGCGCCAAGCGCTCGCCCTCACGCGGCTGTTCCCGCTCAGCAGTGTGCAGCCGCCGCGCCGTCGCGTGCTGGTGATTTGTGTGGCGGGCGATATTTCGGCCAATACCCCGCTGGACTGTTTGCTCGATGGCGAAGACATTGAGTTGCTGTATTACTTTGCCAGCCCGCAGGCGCCCTTGCCCGACCCCTGCCCCGATCACGATGCGGTGCTGCTTGCCTGCGGGTATTCCGACGAAATCGCCCCGCTGCTGCACGCGCTGAGCGAGCGCCTCGCCCACTGGCCGGTACCGGTGCTCAACCGCCCCGAACGGCTGGTGCGCACGGAACGCGCCCACGCCAGCGCCTGTTTGGCCGATATTCCCGGCCTCCTCATGCCCGCCACCCGCGCGGTGCCGCGCGCGCCGCTCATTGGCGTCGCCACCGGGCAATTCGATCTCACCGAACTGACGAACGAATTAGCGAACGAATGGGC
>DYMR01000108.1:2314-6420 GCA_020721485.1 Halothiobacillus neapolitanus
TGGGCTTTCCCGATCATTATTCGCCCCCTGGATTCGCACGCGGGCCGCGATTTGGCGCAGATTCAATCCGCCGCCGAGTTGGCGGGCTATCTCGGGGCGCACCCGCAGGATGATTTTTTTGTCGCCCCGTTCGTCGATTACCGCAGCGCGGATGGCTTGTTTCGCAAATTCCGCATCGCGCTCGTGGCCGGCCAGCCCTTTGCGGTGCATTTGGCGATCCGCGATCATTGGATGATTCATTACCTCAACGCGGGCATGTACGAAGAGGCGGCAAAGCGCGCGGAAGAGGCGGCGTTCATGGCGGATTTTGCCGAGTTTGCGACGCGGCATCGGTCGGCGCTGAGCGCCATTGCCGAGCGCATGGGGTTAGAGTATGTGTGTTTTGATGGCGCCGAACTGCCGGACGGTCGGCTGCTGATTTTTGAAATCGACCATGTGATGGTGGTACACGCGATGGATCCTCTAACCCTGTTCCCCTACAAACCTGCCGCGATTGGCGCCATCGTCCAAGCCTGGCAACACCTACTCCATTCCACCCCGGCAGAGGCATGACGGTGCAGAGCAATCCCAACAACGCCCGCAATTTTTCCGGCGGCCCCGGCGCGTTACCGCAAACCGTCCTCGAACAAGTGCAACAGGCGATTGTGTGCGAACCGGACACGGGGCTGTCGATTTTGGGCATCAGCCACCGCTCCGATTGGTTTGCCGCTGTCTTGGCCGAGGTGCAAACCAACATCCGCCAGTTACTCGGCATTGGGGCGGAATACCATGTGCTGATGCTGCAAGGCGGCGCCACGCAACAGTTTTCGCAAATTCCGATGAGCTTTCTGGCCGGGCAGCGTCAGCCGCCGGATTATCTCTGCACCGGCTACTGGAGCCGCAAAGTGTTGGGCGAAGCCGAGCGCAGCGCGCGCTTGCGGGTGGTGTGGTCGGGGGCTGCGGAAAATTACCGCCGCCTACCCAGAGACGAAGAGCTCGATTTTTCCGCCGAGGCGCCCTACCTGCACTATGTCTCGAACGAAACCGTCGAAGGCTTACAGTTTCACCGCATGATCGGCCACCCCGCCGTGCCGCGCTTTTGCGATATGTCCTCCGATTTTCTCTCGCGCCCCATCGAGGCCGAGCGCTACGCATTTATGTATGCGCATGCGCAAAAGAACCTCGGCCCCGCTGGTGTCACCCTCGTGCTGCTGCGCGATGAATTGCTGCAAAAAATCCCCGAAGACACCCTGCCCGGCTGGTTGGATTACCGCAATCAAGTGCACGCGCATTCGAATTACAACACGCCGCCGGTGTTCGCGATTTATGTCGTGCTGCTGGTGACCCGTTGGCTGCTGAACGACATCGGCGGATTGGCCGCGATGGACGCCATCAACCGCCGCAAGGCCGAGACGCTATATCGCTTTCTCGACGAGGGCGACGGGTTTTATCAAGGCCGCGCCGCCGTTGCTGATCGATCCTTAATGAATGTCACCTTCACCCTGCGCGACCCGAACCGCACGGCGGATTTTCTCGCCGCCGCCCAACGCGCGGGCTTTTACGGGCTGAACGGACACCGCGCCATCGGCGGCATGCGCGCCTCGCTGTACAACGGCCTCACCCTGCCTGCCGTCGAAGGATTGGTCGATTTCATGCACGAATACCGGCGGCAAGCGGGCTGAGCCAAAGGCTATAATGCGCGGATGAACACCTCAGACCGCCCCCTCAGCGCCATCACCGTCGCCGGCATCATCCCCCGCGAGGGGCGCTTCCTGCTGGTGGAAGAATGGGTGGGCGGAGCGCGCTGGTTTAATCAGCCCGCCGGGCATGTCGAACCGGGGGAATCCTTGATCGACGCGGTCATCCGCGAAGTGCTTGAGGAAACGCGCCGCCCCTTCACACCGGAAGCCCTACTCGGGATTTACCACCAAAATGCCACCGTCGGCCGCCTCATCCTGCGCGTGGCGATCATCGGCTCGGTCGGTGAAGCGGATCAGCAACCGCTGGACGACGGCATTCTCGGCACGCATTGGCTGACGCCAGCGGATTTGGATCAGCCGAACCATCCGCCCCGCTCGCCGTTCGTCCAGCGCTGCATCCACGATTTCCTCGCCGGTCAACGGCACGATGTATCCCTGCTCCACAGCCTGCTGGACGCCTCGGCATGACGCTTCGACCGGCGTGCCCGCCATTGCCCCCATTACCAGATGGCCAAGGCCAGAAGGTCATTGTCGGGCTGTCCGGCGGAGTTGATTCTTCCGTCGCGGCGCTGCGCCTGCGCGATGCGGGATACACCGTCGAAGGCATGTTCATGAAGAACTGGGAAGGCGACGACAACGACGAATACTGCGCCGCCAAGGCCGATATGCTCGATGCGCTCGCGGTGGCCGATCGCCTCGGCATCGAATTTCATTTCGTCAATTTCGCCGGCGAATATTGGGATCGGGTGTTTGCGCATTTTTTGGCGGAATTTCGCGCAGGGCGCACGCCCAATCCGGACATTCTCTGCAACCGGGAAATCAAATTTCGCGCGTTTCTCGACCATGCCCACACGCTCGGTGCCGACCTCATTGCCACCGGGCATTACGCCCAAGTCGAACACGCCCGCCAGCACGGCCACACGCGGCTCATCAAGGGCGTGGATGCCAATAAAGACCAGAGCTATTTCTTACATTTGCTTGATCGCGCACAACTCGACGCGGCGCTGTTCCCCTTGGGCGATCTCGAAAAGCCCCTCGTCCGCGCGGTGGCGGAAGCGGCTGGCCTGCGCACCGCGCAGAAGAAGGACTCGACCGGCATTTGCTTTATTGGTGAGCGCCGCTTCAGTGATTTTCTGCACACCTACTTACCCGCACAGCCAGGCGAGATGGTGACGCCGAGCGGTACCGTGATCGGCGAACACCAAGGCTTGATGTACCACACCGTCGGCCAGCGCCAAGGGTTGAAAATCGGTGGGCTGCGCGATCAGGGCGATGCCCCGTGGTATGTCGCCGGCAAAGATTTGGAGCGCAACCGCCTGCTGGTGGTTCAGGGGCAAGACCACCCCGCGCTGTTCGCACCGACCCTATTTGCCGAACAAGCCCATTGGATCAATTCAGTGGCGCTGCCCCGTCGATGCGCGGCGAAAATCCGCTATCGTCAACCGGATCAGCCCTGCACGGTGTTTGCCGAAGGCGACACACTGCGCGTGGTATTCGATACGCCGCAGCGCGCCATCACGCCGGGGCAATCGGTCGTGTTTTATGCGGACACCGAATGCTTGGGCGGCGCGATCATCACCCGTGCCGATCCGCCGCTTAATTTCCCTACTTAATCTCCAGAAAATCCCACCGAATCCCATGGCCAAACATACCCTTGAAGACCAAACCATCGCCCTCGCCGCCATTCTCCAATCGGCGCGGCTGGTCCATCAACTCGCCTATCACGGAGAGGTCGAAAACACTGCCGCGATGCAAACGATGCTCGGCAGCCTGTTTGCGTTTAATCCGAAAGACACCGCCGATACCTACGGGCAACTGCTGAACCTGCACCTCGGGTTTGAAACCCTGATGAAGCTATTGGCCGGTGGCCAGCGCACGCCGAACGACGCGGAATGGATTCGCTATGGCGTGAGCTTGGTCAACATCACGCAAGCCTTTATGGCCGACGACCGGCGCAGCCAGCAGGTGTTTAACCGGCTCAACACCCTAAAAACCAGCTTCGACACACATGGCGCCGACGAAGCGCTCATGACCGATCTCGACCAACTGTACCGCGAAGCCATCAGTACCCTGCCGACCCGCATGGTCATTAACGGCGAACAGCGCTTCTTGGAAACCCCGCGCATTGCCCACCAAATTCGGGCGCTGCTGCTGGCGGGATTGCGCGCCACCGTGCTGTGGCGGCAAGTGGGTGGCAACCGCTGGTCGCTGCTGTTTAAGCGCGGGCAATACTTGAAAGCCGCCAAGCGGCTCAGTATTGGGCACGAGGTGTAAGCCCGTAACGCGCGTACATCTGAGTGGATGCGCGTAGAAGCTCACCTATGGGGTTTTGCTATGGCGTTGCACCCCCACCCTAACCCTCCCCCCTCAAGGGGGAGGGAACAAATCACCCCGCACGCCAGCCCCATCCCGCGCCTCAAGGGGGGA
>DYMR01000109.1:0-1634 GCA_020721485.1 Halothiobacillus neapolitanus
GCTGATGGCCCCGGATGCAGGGCGCGGTGGCTGGCCGCGACAAAGCGCAGGCGGGTGGCAGGATCACGGCTTTGCGCGGCAAAACCGAGCCGCGCCAACAGCGCCTCGACATCGCCTTTGAGATCGTAAAAATCGACTGCCGACGCAGGCGCGCCCCATTGTTCCGGCAGCCGACTGCCCGTGATGACGCCGGCCACTCGATCAATCTCTTGCCGATCGTCAATGCGACCATGAAAGCTGTGGCCGATTTCAAACAGGCGCAGCCGCGTTTGTTGCCGATTTTGGTTAAACCGAACCGCCATCAGCAAACCCGGCCACAGACTTTGGCGCATCACCGCCATTTCGCTGGAAATGGGGTTGGCGAGGGCAATCCCCGGCGCGTCGTCAAAGTGTGCCGACACGGCCGGATCAATAAAACTGTAGGTAATCGCTTCGAAATAGCCCAAATCGACCAAGACATCGGCAATCAATGCTTTGCTGTTCTGGGTTTCTGCCGGCACGGTCAATACCGTGGCGCTCGGCGCCATCGGCGCATCGAAGGCATCAAACCCGATCAAACGAGCCAGTTCTTCGAGCAAATCTTCGGCGATGCGCAAATCGAACCGATGGCTGGGCGGCAACACGGACAACCGCGTGGCACCGATCTGTTCGATGCCGCAGCCCAAGCGGCTGAGGAACTGCGTGGCTTGATCCATCGAAATCGCCAAACCCAGTCGATCCGTCGCCCAAAGCACATCCAATTGAATGGGCGAGGACTCAAAGGCGATGCGCCCGCCCGGTGCCGCCACGGGCGCGCTGGCGATACCGCCGCACAACGCCACGATCAGGGAGGCCGCCCGCTCAAGGGCGCGCTGACTCAACAGCGGATCGACTCCGCGCTCGAAGCGGAAGGCCGCATCGGTCGCAATGCCAAAATGGCGCGCACGGCCGGCCAGCGAATCGGGGGTGAAATAGGCCGATTCCAGCACGATGCGCTGGGTCTGCGCCTGCACGGCGGAGTCCGCCCCGCCAATCACGCCGGCCAATGCAACCGGCGCGCGCTCATCGGCGATGACCAGGCAGGATTCATCCAAATCCAAGGTTTGCTGATTGAGCGCCAGCAACTGTTCACCCGCCCGCGCACGGCGCACGCTGAGCCCCCCGTTCAGCGCCTGCGCATCAAAGGCGTGCAGCGGTTGCCCCAGCTCCAGCATCACATAATTGCAAATATCGACAATCGGCTCGATGACCTTCACCCCCGCACGACGCAGGCGCTCGGCCAACCATAACGGGGTTTGGCGCGTGGTCGGAATCTGCTCGATGACTTGCAGCCGATACACCGGGCAATCGGCCGGCGAGGCAATCCGGGCGTCAGGCACCACATTACCCATGATCGGCGCGGGGGGCTCGCGGCGATCCTGTTCAATCAGCGGCAAATCAAACAAGGCGGAACAATCCCGCGCCAGTCCCAAAATCGACAAAGCATCGCCGCGATTGGGGGTGATGCCCAATTCGATCACGGCATCATTCAGCGACAGCCATTCGCGAAGATCCGCACCCAAGGGCGCGTCGGCGGGCAGCGCCCAAAGGCCGTCTTCGGTCGCGGGCAAGCCCAATTCGGTGGCCGAGCACAGCATGCCGAGCGATTCCACCCC
>DYMR01000109.1:1734-6336 GCA_020721485.1 Halothiobacillus neapolitanus
GCGGTGCGCCAATTCGGCGGTATCCACCGGCGGATTAATCCATTCACGCAGCCAAGATTCAGAAAAACGCATGGGGTTGACTCTTTAACAGCCGGCGTAAAAATCGCCCGGCAAGACAAAAATAACCAAAATAATTCAAACGCTTGGAGCTCGCCTTACGCAAATTGCTCCAAGAATCGCAAATCATTATCAAAAAATGCCCGCAGATCATCGACGCCATAGCGCAGCATGGCCAGCCGCTCGACGCCCATGCCAATGGCAAAGCCACTGACTTTCGCCGGATCGTACCCCACCGCACGCAGCACATTCGGGTGCACCATGCCGCTGCCCAACACCTCGATCCAGCCGGTTTTCTTGCAGACGCGGCAGCCCGCGCCATGACAATGCACGCACTGAATATCGACTTCCGCCGACGGCTCGGTGAACGGGAAAAAAGACGGGCGCAACCGAATCGGCAAGTCCTCTTGTTCAAACAGCGCACCCAAAAACTGCTTCAGCGTGGCGCGCAAATCGGTAAAACGCACCGATTCCGCCACATACAACACCTCAATTTGGTGAAACATGGGCGAGTGCGTCATGTCCGAATCGCAACGATACACCCGCCCCGGCGCAATCACCTTCAACGGCGGTTGTTGCTGTTGCATGGTGCGAATTTGCACCGGCGAAGTGTGCGTGCGCAGCAACCGTTCCGCATCAAAATAAAAAGTATCGTGCATCGCCCGCGCCGGATGGGTCAGCGGGATATTCAACGCGGTGAAGTTGTGCCAATCATCCTCGATTTCCGGCCCCTCGGCCACGGTGTAGCCCATCTGATTAAAGATGGCCGTGACCCGACGAATAATGCGCGTGATGGGGTGAATGCCACCCGGCGTCACACCGCGCCCCGGCAAGGTGACATCCACCCGCTCCGCCGCCAACCGTGCCGACAGCGCCGCATCGGACAGCGCCGATTTGCGTTCGGTCAAGGCCGCCAGCACCGCTTCTTTGACCCGATTGACCTCGGCACCGCGCGCTTTGCGCGTCTCGGGATCGAGCTGCCCCAAAGACTTCATCAAATCGGTGAGTTCGCCCTTCTTGCCGGTATACCGCACCCGCAAGGCTTCCAGCGCTTCCAGATCGGCAGCCTCTGCAATCGCAGCCAAGGCCGACACCTGCAAGGCTTGGGTCGCATCCGCAGAAAGAGAGTCAGTCACACGCACACTCCAGTCAATCGTCGAGGGTTGCCCCACCTAAAGAAAGCTCATCGACAAAGCTCGTCAAGAAGGCTCGTCAAGAAAGCTCATCGGGCAAGCATTTACGCAGCGCAAGCCCGCCCACTAAAAACAAAAAAGGCGCTCAAAAGAGCGCCTGATTGTACGCGAATCTTGCCCGCGAGTGCTTACCCCGGACAGCCAAGCGGCCGTCGGGGATCGTCATTACAGCCCGAGCGCCGTCTTGGCTTGTGCCGCAATGGCGGCAAATGCCGGCTTGTCGAACACTGCCAAATCGGCCAGCACTTTGCGGTCGATCTCGATGTTCGCCTTGTGGATGCCTTCCATCAAGCGGCTGTACGAAATCTCGTTCACGCGCGCTTCGGCATTGATCCGAGCGATCCACAATGAACGGAAAGTGCGCTTTTTGGCGCGACGGTCACGATAGGCATATTGACCGGCTTTGACGACGGCTTGATGAGCCACCCGGAAGGTCCGGGAACGGGCACCGTAGTACCCTTTGGCTTTTTCCATCACTTTTTTATGTTTGGCGCGAGCATTCACGCCGCGTTTAACGCGTGCCATGGTTCAGTCTCCTCGATTAAGCGTAGGGCAGCATGATGTGGATCGACGGAACATCGCGCTCATGCACGAACGCCGGCGAACCGAGTTGACGCTTACGCTTGGATGACTTTTTCGTCAGGATATGACGCAGGTGCGATTGCTTGCGCTTCACACCACCGGCGGTGATTTTGAACCGCTTGGCCGCGCCGCGATTAGATTTGATCTTCGGCATGTTGGACTCCAGTTTGACCTTTGTTCGGTGTTGACACCCGGCGCGTCGGAGTAGTCGGTAACGCGCGCGGGGCTTATGTTTCAGGCAGGGCGGTTTCGATGAACCGCCACGGTCACATTGACCGGCGCCTGAATCCGCATCGCTTCGCCCACCCTAAGGCGACGAAGACAAATGCGGCGCGAAAGTATACGGGCTTGCGGAGGAAAATCCAAGCAAAACCCGACTCCCACATATTTTTCGCGCTTATTTTTTGGGCGCCAGCACCATGGTGACTTGGCGACCTTCCATTTTGGGCCGCTGCTCAACCACGGCCAGTTCGGCCAGATCTTTTTCGATGCGATCCAGCAATTCACCGGCGATTTCCTTGTGCGCCATCTCGCGCCCCCGGAAACGCAGGGTGACTTTAGCCTTATCCCCCTCTTCCAAGAACCGCACGATGCTGCGCATCTTGACCTGATAATCATGGTCTTCGGTGCCGGGACGGAATTTGATTTCCTTCACTTCGATCTGCTTCTGCTTTTTGCGGGCTTCCGCCTGCTTTTTGCTTTGCTGATACTTGAACTTGCCGTAATCCATGATTTTGCAGACCGGCGGATTGGCCGCAGCGGCCACTTCCACGAGATCCAACGCGACTTCAACGGCGCGTTGTAGCGCGTCGCGCGTGCGAACGATGCCGGCTTGTTCGCCGTTTTCGTCAATCAGTCGAACTTCACGGGCAGTAATTTCACCGTTGATGCGCGGTTCATCGGGGTCACGCGCGGCAGGGGCGGCTTGGGGGGCACGGAGCTGAGCTATCTTCTTATCCTCAAACGATCAATAAAACCTGTCGCCACGCAACCCCTTCAATGCGGTTTGCCGTAGCGACAGTCAATAGGCGCGATATGTTAATACGCTTGCCGGGCGATGCAAGTATTTATCCAAATTAGTGAACAGCTTGTGCCGCCGGGGCTACAGGTGGCCGCGATTCGGTTTGCACTTGCGCCAAGAGCTGGGCGAGCAAGGCATCGACCGTCATCACGCCCAAATCCACCCCTTCCCGCGTGCGCACGGCGATGGATTCGGTTTCCACTTCGCGATCGCCCGCCACCAACAAATACGGCACGCGCGCCAGCGTGTGTTCCCGAATCTTGAAGCCGACTTTTTCGTTTCGCAAATCGCCTTCAACCCGCAAGCCGGCTGCCTTAAACCGCGCGGTGACGGCCTCGACATAGGCGGCGTGCTTGTCGGTAATCCCCATCAGCACGACTTGAATCGGCGCCAGCCAGAACGGCAACAAGCCGGCGTGGTGCTCGATCAAAATCCCGATAAAGCGTTCCATCGAGCCGACAATGGCCCGGTGCAGCATGACCGGATGGCGGCGGTCGCTGTGTTCATCGACATAGGTCGCGCCCAATCGTTCGGGCATCATGAAATCCACCTGAATCGTACCGAGCTGCCAAGTGCGGCCAATCGCGTCTTTCAGGTGGTATTCGATTTTCGGCCCGTAGAATGCGCCCTCGCCGGGCAATTCAGTCCAGGCCACGCCCGCTGCCGAGAGCGCGCCGCGCAGGGCGGCTTCCGCCTGATCCCACACGACATCGGTGCCGAGGCGCTTTTCCGGCCGCAGCGCGATTTTGACCTGAATATCGGTGAAGCCAAAGGTGGCGTAGACCGACAACGCCTGCTCGTGAAACGCCTTCACCTCGGCCTCAATCTGGCTTTCCATGCAGAAGATGTGGCCATCGTCCTGCGTGAAACCGCGCACCCGCAAAATGCCGTGCAGCGCGCCCGACGGTTCGTTGCGGTGGCAAGCGCCAAATTCCCCGTAGCGAATCGGCAAATCGCGGTAGCTATGCAGCCCGTGGTTGAACACTTGCACATGGCCGGGGCAGTTCATCGGCTTGACCGCAAAGGTGCGTTTTTCCGATTCGGTGAAAAACATATTTTCTTGGTAGTTGTCCCAGTGGCCGGATTTTTTCCACAGCGAGACATCCAGAATTTGCGGGCAACGCACCTCGTCGTAGCCCGAAGAGCGGTAAATGCCGCGCATGTGCTGCTCGACCACTTGCCACAGCGCCCAGCCTTTGGGGTGCCAGAACACCAGCCCCGGCGCTTCTTCTTGGAAATGAAACAGGTTTTGCTGTTTACCGATGCGGCGGTGGTCGCGTTTTTCCGCTTCCGCCAGTTGATGCAAATAGGCTTTCAGCTCTTTATCGCTGGCGAAGGCGGTGCCGTAAATCCGGGTCAGCATCGGCTTGGTGGAATCGCCGCGCCAGTACGCGCCCGCTACCTTCATCAGCTTGAACACCGTCAGCCGATTGGTATTCGGCACATGCGGCCCTCGGCAAAAATCGGTGAAATCGCCTTGCGTGTAGAGCGTCAGTTCCTCGTTTCCGGGGATGCTTTCGATGATCTCGACCTTGAATGCCTCGCCCAACTGATCGAAAAACCGCACCGCTTCGGCACGATCGACCACTTGGCGTTCCAGCACATCGCCTGTGGCGGCGAGTGCCTGCATCCGCGACTCGATCGCCGCCAAATCCTCGTCATTGAAGGGTCGCTCGAAGTAAAAATCGTAATAAAAGCCGCTGTCGATGACCGGCCCGATCGTCACCTGCGCGCTCGGATACAACTGCT
>DYMR01000110.1 GCA_020721485.1 Halothiobacillus neapolitanus
CGCTCATCATCGAACAGCGGCGGGGCAAATACGGCGCTGTTGCCGCCGGCGCGTTTGGCTTGATACATCGCGGAATCGGCGGCGCACATCAGGGCGTTTTGGTTGCGCGTTTCCTTGGGGTGAATTTCGCAAACGCCGATGCTGCCGGAGATGCGGACATATTCCCCCTCGCGGCCAATGCGCAGAAAAATCGCCTGGGCGATGCGACGCACGATGTCTTGTAAGTCTTTGAGGGTGCGCGCCGATTCGACCAGCACCGCCAGCTCGTCGCCGCCAAGGCGGGCAATGTGGTCTTCCAAACTCAGCGCTTCGCGCAGACGGTTGCTGAGTTCTTGCAACAGCCGATCGCCAAATTCGTGCCCGAGGGTGTCGTTCACGGTTTTGAAGTTGTCGATGTCGATGATGACCAGGGCGGTGCGCCGCTCGCCTTCCTGCGCGCGCAGCAGGGTGCGATCCATCATTTGATAGAACCCGGCGCGGTTGGGCAGGCCGGTCAGCGGGTCGCTGTGGGCGAGTTGGTTGAGGTGTTGCTCGATTTTATTGCGGTACAACGCGGTGCCGATGAAATCGGCGAACAGCGTGGCGAGGCTCAATTGGCGCATGGACAGCGATTCGGTGACGGGCTTGAACCAAGACAGTGCAAGCACTGCCTCAATTTGATCCGCTTGCCGGATCGGGATGCTCAGGCTGGCGTGCAGCCCGATGTCCACAAACGCGGGCATGGCGAGATCGCTGGACGGGTAATCGTCGATAAAAAGCGGGTGATTTTGCGCGAGGGCGGCACCCGCCACGCCTTTGTCCCGATCGAAGGGATGCTGGGTGAGGGCGATATATTTTGCGGGCAATCCTTCAAAAAACCGATATTTCAATCGGTTGCCTTCAACCAGAATCAACCCGGCACCATCGGCACCCACCACCTTGGCGGCGGCGTTGGCGGCCATTTTGAAAAAGCGCGGCAAGTCCGTTTCCCGAGCGAGGATCGAGAGCAGCACGATGTCGGAATCGCGCAGATCGTTGGGGTTTTGCATGACACGCTCCTTTGGGGAGCAGGATCGTTGCCCCCTGAGCAATCAGAATGCAAAAACAGCGCCAGCTTAAACTGAGCCAGCTTAAACCGAGCCCGTTATGCGCTGACGGGGGTGCCCCGAATGTGTTCGGCCAATGCCTTGCCTTGCGCCAAGCAATCGCCAACGGCAATGCCGTGCCGCCAGTTGCCGCCGAGTAGTAAGTCGGGGTGGCGAGTGAGCGCGGAATCCAGCCGTTGTTGCAGCGCCAGATAGCCCAGTTCGTACTGTGGAATGGCGTGCGGCCAGCGTTGGATGCGCTGAAATACCGGCGCAGACTGAATGCCGAGCAGGGGGCGAAGATCGTGCAAGACGCGCTCGATCAGGGTGTCATCGTCGCCCTCGGCGGCTTCGGGGCGGCGGCGTCCGCCGATAAAGGCCGTCAGCAGGACATGCGCGTCCGGCGCGCGGTTGGGGAATAGGGTGGAGGAAAACAGCACGCCGAGGGTTTGCCGACCTTCGCGCGAGGGGATGAGCAAGCCAAACCCATCGAGCGGGTGGGCGACGGCGGCCCGTGGGAAGCCCAGAGCCACGGCGGTGACGGACGGGTATTCGATGGCATTGAGGTCGGCGGCGAGCGCTTCGTCGAAGGGGGCAATCCATTCGGCGCTGCGCCACGCGGGGGTGGCGAGCAGCAGCTTTTTTCCCTGCCACGAGCGGCCATCGGCGGTGGTTGCCTCCCAGCCGCTGGGGTTGCCAAGGGGGTTGCCAAGGGGGTTGCCAAGGGGGGTGATATTGATGGGCGGGTTGATGGCAGTGACGCGGGCTTCGGTTTCGATGTGCCCTCGTCCGGTCGCGGTGATTGCCTGCGCCAAAGCCTGGGTGAGGGTGGCCATGCCGTTTTTGAAGCTGAACAGGCTGCCTTTTTTCGGGTGCATCGGCGGCGCGGGCTGGCGTTTGGCCGCGCGCATTTTGGCGATGCCGCCCCGAATCAGCGAGCCGTGTTCCGCCTCCAGCGCGCGCATTTTGGGAATGGCCGCCCAGGCGGAGAGACGATTCGGATCCCCGGCATACACGCCGGAGACAAACGGATCGACCGCCCAATCGAGAAAGCCCTGGCCGAGCCGACGGCGCATGAAGTCGGCGATGGTTTCCTCTTGGGTGGCGGGTTTGATCCACGGTTCTTTCAGCAAATGCCAGAAATCTGCGATGCCAAACAAGGGGCTGCTGAGCAGGCTGCCGGGGCCCATGGGCAGGGCGACGGGGTGGCCGTGTTGGCTGACGAATCGCTTTTTCGCCAAGGGGTTGGCGAGGACGACTTCATCGCTTAAGTGCAATGCGGCGATTAACTCGGACAAAATCGGGCTTTGCATCAGGCTGTTCGGCCCGGTTTCCGTTTGCCAGCTATCGTCGCGAATCGTGCCAATGGCGCCGCCGACTTGGGGCGCGGCGTCCAGCAGGGTCACGCGCTGCCCTTGCGCGGTGGCGAAATAGGCGGCGGCGAGCCCGGTCGCCCCGGCACCAATGATGAGTAAATCGGCGGAAGCGGTGGCCTCGGTCATGGCGAAATCCCGAAAAAATGATCGAGGCAGTATAGCCGTGGCGGGCGGATTATTTTTTGCGTGAACGGCGCCAAATATGAGCCAAGAGCATCATGAGCAACAGAATTCCGGCGGACGCATGGGCAGTCGCTGCGGTCGTCAGGGCGGTTTCATTGCTCAAATAAAGCAAAAATGGCGTGCTGAACAGCAGGATGCCGATGAGGAGCAAAATCCCCGCGCCGCTGCGGTGCCGGCTGCGGCGTAACCAGCCGGCGCGGGCGTGTACCAGCCAGAGCGCCCCGCTGAGCGCGACAACCAAAAACCCGAAGAGGCCATGCACGGCGGTGATGCCCACCCGCCAGCCACCGCGCGCCACCCACGGCACTTCCACTTCCCAGCGGTACATCAGCAGCCCTGGCAGCAGCAGAGCGCCGCTGAGGAAAATCCCCATCAAGGCCGCGAACAGCAGCCCCGCAAAACGGCGGGGATAGCCTTGTTCGGCAAATTTCGGCCAGAGTGTGGGGCGCACGGCGGTAAACGGGTTAGGCCGCATGGCTGCGGGCAGATAGCTGCGCCGCCGGCGCGAGGATGAGCTGGCCGCCACAGCGCGCCACCCACGCGGCGGCATCGTCGTCATCGTCGCTCGCGGCGGCGATCTTGGTCAGGGCATCCGCCCGCCACGCGGTTGGGGCGATGACGGTCCATTCGCCCGGCGCTACCGGCGCTTGCCCGTGGAGCAACAGCGCCGGAAAGCGTGCGGCATCCAGCCCGGCGGCGGAAGTGGCGCAGGCGCCATTCGTCAACTGCCCCAGCGTGAGGCGGCCCTGTGGGTGGGGGCGGGTGATGGCCTCGCTGCGGCCGATGCAGCGCCAATCCCCGCCGGCATTGACCGTGGCGCTGCGCACGCCGTTCGCGCGCAGGGTGGCGATGGCGCGATCCACCGCCCAGCCTTTGGCGATACCGTCGAGCGTAATCATCACCGGGCGAAGCCGTTGAACGAGGGTGCCGTGGATGTGCAGATCGGCCGCGCACCCGACCGGAAGAAAAGCGCCCCCCGGATCGGGCAGCCGCCCGCGTTCGACCAGCGCCCCGCCCACCGTCGGATTAAAACGGTGCGCGCTCAGTTCGGCCAGTTGGCAAGCCCAATGCAGCAGCCGCGCGGTGTTCGGATGCACCCGCATGGGCGCAAGGCTGCGGTTCAGGCGGCTCAATTCGCTGTCGGGTCGAAACCAGCTCAAGCGCGCTTCCACGGCGGCGATTTGCGCGAAAGCGGCCTCGACCGCCGCACTCAGCCGCGCAGGATGTTCCCCTGTGGCATGGATGCGCAGGTAGGTGCCCAAGCCGGGGCGCAGCCGTTCGAGGCTGTGTGGCTTATTCATTGGGGCGGCTTCAAATACAGCGATTGCAACACCAATACGCGTTTGATGCCGTTGGTTATATTGCGGCAAGACAGCGTCGCGCCGCTGATGTTTTGAATATCCCGCCCGAGCTTGAAGCCGCTGTGGTCATCGCGCCCCAGGAACTGCCCGCGCCAACTGGCCTCGCGCACCTGATCGCCATAAGTTTCCAGATATTCCATGATTTCGACGCCGAGGATTTTGCCTTCGGGCGAAATGGCCACGGCATAGCGAATGAATTCATGCTTGCCGATCACGCGGTCTTCGAGATACCAGCCGAGGAACTGCCCCTCGGCCATCGCCTGCCACACCGGTTGCTCCTTCCAGCGTTGGCGCACCTCGCTGAGCCGCTCGATTTCGTCGCGCGCCGCGTCATCCAGTGCCAGCGGGGTTGCCGTGAAGGCGGTGGCGCGCGGAAACAACGCGTTTTGCGCCGTTGCCGTCGTGAAAAACTCGTTGGCCTGGGCTTGCACCAACACCATCGGCGCGAGCAAAAACAAGGGAGTAAAGCGCATGGCGGCCTCAGAAGTTGTAGCCAATTTTCATGCGCAGTTCATTGCGCTCATGATCGGCAAGATGCAAATTGGTGCGGTTATTCGCGCCCGCTTGCTCGCTCGAACCCGCCCATTGTTTCGCGTAGGTCAGCGTGAACCACCAGCGCTTGGCGCCATAGTGAATGCTCGGGCCGGCGAAGAAATCCCAGTGATCGAACGACCAACCGCCGCTGCCCGGCTCGGAGGGGTCGGCGGCGGCATTAAGCACCTCCAGATCCGCCCAGCCCTCGGCACCGATCGACCAGTTCGGCGCGAAGCGGTACGACAGGCCTGACCGCAGGCGCGGCGCGATGGCGGTTTCCCACTGATCGGCTTGATGGTCGCGCGCGGTTTCGACTTCCAATTCCAAGTTGGTCAACCACTGCAACTGCCCATCCATGAACGGCTTTTGCAGAATCAATTTAGTTTCCACTTCCCAGCCGGTGATTTTGTTGCCGGTGATGCTGTCGATGGTGTCGTAGGTGAGTTCGCCATACAGCGCCACGCCCAAATCATCTTTGTAGGGCGAAAGCAGCATCTTTTTGACCTCGACCGACACCCCACTCAAGCGGGTCTGCTTTAATGAACCATCGATTTCGCCGGGCACCGGGCTGCCGCTGTATTGGTGCCGGTAGCCGTTGAGATAAATGGAGGCCGAAAGATCGTTCGTCACGCCATGTTCGTATTCCAGCCGGAAATAATCCGCGTGGTAGCTGCCTTGGCGCTTGCCCCAATGCGTGGTGTTCCACAAATACAGCTCGTTCGCCCCTTGCGGCAGGGTTTCCGCGCCGATGGTGTAGCCGAGCAGATTTTCATCGGCCAAGGCGGCGGGCGCCGAGGCAAGATAGCTGGCAGCGAAGCCAGTGGTGGCGACGAGGCCGGCGGAAAGGGCGCGTTTTAAGTTCATGTGAAAATTCCGAAGACTACAAATGAGAACGCTTCGCATTATTGTGTAAATGTCGCTTTGGTCAAGCCGGTAAGTCGCCACAGAAAGACTATTTTTGATGCAACAAAAAACAATGAGCCGACCGATTAGATGGTCAATGAGTTGGCCTATTGGCATATTTTCAGGAGCAACCCATGTCCCCAGATCAGCGCAATACACCCCCCATGAGTCGCCCAGATGCCTCGGTTTTTCTACTGGGCGGAACGGGGTTTGTCGGGCGGTATTTAACCCGCGCGCTCACCGCAGCCGGGTATTCGGTGACGATTCCGACCCGGCACCTTGCACGGCATCGGGATATGCGGCTTTGGCCGAAGGTGCGATTGATTGACACGGCATCGCCCGGCTTGTCGGATTGGGCGGTGACGCGCGCGGCGGCCTCATGGGAAACGCAGATGTCCGGACATACCGTGCTGATTAATCTCGTCGGGATTTTGAACGAGCCTCGGCACGATGGTCGCGGGTTCGAAGCGGCGCATGTGGACTGGACGCAGCGCGCACTGGCGGCGGCGGCGTGTGCAGGAATTTCCCGCTACTTGCACATGAGCGCGTTGCAGGCCGATGCCCAAACCGGTGCCAGTTTCTATTTGCGATCCAAAGGTCGCGCCGAGGATTTTGCGCATCAATTCGGCACGGCACAGGGCCTGGCCGTCACCAGTTTTCGCCCCTCGGTGATTTTTGGCGCGGGCGATTCGTTCTTGAATCGCTTCGCCCAATTGGCCGCGCTCATGCCGGTATTCTTCCCGCTGGCCTGCCCGAATGCGCGCTTCGCGCCGGTGTATGTCGGCGATGTGTCGGCGGCAATGTCGCGCGCGTTGCGCGACCCTTCAACGGCGGGGCAGCGGATAAATCTGTGTGGCCCGCAGGA
>DYMR01000111.1:0-2078 GCA_020721485.1 Halothiobacillus neapolitanus
ACGCCCTGCGCCTGCATTACGAAATTCGCCTGCACGACAATCAGGTGGTCGATTCCAGCTTCGGCGGCGAGCCGCTGGCGTTTCGCTTGGGCGATGGCACGCTGTTTCCCCGGCTGGAAGAATCCCTGCTCGGGCTGCCGCTGGGCGAAAAAACCCAAATTCTGCTGACGCCCGAATACGCCTTCGGTGAGCCCGATCCCGAGCAAATCCACGAACTGCCGCGCGCCGAAGTGCCCGCCGATTGGGATTTGGCCGTCGGCATGGTGGTCGAATTTGCCTTACCCTCGGGCGAAGCGGTGCCCGGCACCCTCGTCGCGCTGAACGAAGACACCGTGCTCGTGGATTTCAACCATCCGCTCGCCGGACGCAACTTGCAATTCATCGTCCATGTGCTGGCCATCAACGATCAGGAAGCCCCCGCATGAGCGCAACCCCGCTGAAAATTCACCTCGCCAACCCGCGCGGCTTCTGCGCCGGTGTCGATCGGGCGGTAGAAATCGTCGATCGGGCGCTCGATCTGTTCGGCGCACCGATTTTTGTGCGGCATGAAATCGTGCACAACCGCTTCATCGTCGAAAACCTGCGCAGCAAGGGCGCGGTATTCATCGAAGAATTGGCCGATGTGCCGGATGGCGCGACCCTGATTTTCTCCGCCCACGGCGTCTCGCGCGCCATCGAAACCGAGGCCGAAACGCGCGGGCTGCGCGTGTTCGATGCCACCTGCCCGCTGGTGACCAAGGTGCATCTGGAAGTCGAGCGCCACGCCCGCCTCGGGCGCGATGTGGTGCTGATCGGCCATGCCGGCCACCCGGAAGTCGAAGGCACGATGGGGCATTTTGATGCCCGCTTCGGCGGCACCATCCACCTCATCGAACGCATCGACGATGTGGCCGCGCTGCACATCCACAACCCCAAAGGGCTGGCCTACTCCACCCAAACCACGCTCTCGGTGGATGAAACTCAGGCCATCATCGCCGCGCTGCGCCGCCGCTTTCCCGCCATCGAAGGGCCGAAAAAAGACGACATCTGCTACGCCACGCAAAACCGGCAAGACGCGGTGCGCGATCTCACGCAAACCTGCGATCTGATCTTGGTGGTCGGCTCGAAAACCAGCTCCAACTCCAACCGCCTGCGCGAAATCGCCGAGCAGGCGGGCAAGGCGGCCTACCTGATCGACGGCGCCGCCGACATTGATGATGCGTGGTTTGCCGACTGCGCCCGTGTCGGCGTGACCGCCGGTGCCTCCGCGCCGGAAGTCTTGGTGCAGCAAGTGCTGGCGCATCTGGCGCAGCGCTTCGGCGGCGAGCTGGAAACCACCGCGCCGACCATCGTCGAGCACATGGTGTTCGCCCTGCCCAAAACCCTGCGCCCTGACGCCGGCATGAGCGCTGAAACCAATGCAGGAACCAATGCCGGAGCCAGCGCCGGATGACGGGCGCGGGGTATGTGCTGCGTGGCTTTGGCCTGATGTGGCGGCCAGGCATTCGCCGCTATACCCTGCTGCCGCTGCTGATTAATTCCCTGCTGTTTGGCCTCGGCACTTGGGGCGCGCTGCACTGGGCGCGGCGCAGCCTCGATACCCTGTTGCCGAGCTGGCTCGATTGGCTGAGCTGGCTGCTGTTGCCGCTGCTGTTTATCGGCCTGATGCTGATGGTGTATTTCACCTTCACCCTGCTCGCCAACTTTATTGCCGCGCCGTTCAATGCCCTGTTGGCGCAGGCGCTGGAACAGCAACTCACCGGCAAACCGACGCCGGAAGACAACACCCCGCTGTGGGCACTCACCGTCAAAACCCTCGCGGCCGAATGGCGCAAACTGCGCTATTTCATCGGCTGGGCGATTCCCTTGCTGCTGCTCTGGCTGGTGCCGGGGCTGAACCTGTTGGCACCGCTGCTGTGGTTCGGGTTTTCCGCCTGGATGATGGCGCTGCAATATGTCGATGCCCCGGCGGGCAACCACCTGTTCGGCTTCGACGCGCAACGGCTTTGGCTCAAAGGCATGCCGGTGACGAGTTTTTCATTCGGGGCGCTGCTCACCGCCATGACGATGGTGCCGGGCTTGAATTTCCTGTCGTTGCC
>DYMR01000111.1:2178-6248 GCA_020721485.1 Halothiobacillus neapolitanus
GCGCCCATGAGCGCGGCGGAATCCGAGCAACTCATCGCGCTTGGCAGCTTGCTGGTGCAGGTGAATCGCCTCATCAGCCGCAGCCTGAATGACCGCAGCTTCTTACAGGGCGTCTGCGATTTATTCGTGCAATCGTTCGACGACACTCCCCTGGCCTGCGTGGTGCCGCTGACGGCCGAGGAATCGCCGTTCCGCCCGCCCTGTAGCCTGCGCGACCTTGGCAGCGATCATCCCGCCTTCACCGCCGAATGGTGCGCGCTGGCCGCCGCGCACGCCGAACAGCAGGCGGAATCGGGGTGTCCCCATCGGCAGCCCTTGGCCGTCATGGATTTTCCACTGGCATGGCGACCCTTGCTGCGCGCGCTCAAAATTCACGCCGTCACCCGCCTCATCGTGGTGCGCCACCATCAGCCCTGGGGCGTGCTCTGGCTGTTTCACGACCACCACCGCCCGGAACATCCCGCCCTCACGCATCTGTTCAC
Source organism: Halothiobacillus neapolitanus (assembly GCA_020721485.1). Taxonomy (GTDB): domain Bacteria; phylum Pseudomonadota; class Gammaproteobacteria; order Halothiobacillales; family Halothiobacillaceae; genus Halothiobacillus; species Halothiobacillus neapolitanus_B. Next base: position 2,661 of record DYMR01000111.1, read on the forward strand.
CAATTTGGCCGACGACATCACCCACGGGCTGGATCGGATTGATCTCTCCCTGCGTCGCGCGCATTTGCAGCAGGAACTCATTCGCGCGCGGGATTACCAAATCGCGCTGTTCACGCACAATGCGGCGGGCATTTTGATTGTCGATCGCCACCGCATGATTATCGACGCCAACCCCGCGCTGTGCCGGATGATGGGCTACTCCACCGCCGAACTGCTCGGGCAAAGCGCCGCCCGCATTCATTTTGATGAACACACCTTTGACGCCTTTCGCGCGGAATTCAGCCAAGCGCTGACCCAAGGCAGCATCGAAACCGAATACCAATTTCGCCGCAAAGACGGCAGCTCGCTGTGGGCGCGAATTTTGGGCGCGGGCATTGCGCTGGCCGATGGCAGCCCCGGCGTGCTCTGGTCGATTGTGGACACCTCCGACCTGCACACCGCCCAACAAAAACTCGGCTACCAAGCGCTGCACGACCCGCTCACCGGCCTGCCGAACCGCCGTTCGTTCGAGCGCGCGCTCGAATTGGCGCTGGCCGAAGCCGCGCACCGCGAGCGACTCCTGGCCGTGGTGTTGCTGGACTTGGACAACTTCAAACCGATCAACGATGCCTGGGGGCACGAAGCGGGCGACCAAGTGCTGTGCGTCACCGCAGAACGCATCCGCCAGGCGCTGCGGCGCAGCGATTTCGTCGCCCGCATCGGCGGCGATGAATTCGTGCTGCTGCTCGGCGGCTGCCAAGAATTTGCCGAACTCGAACCCGTGCTCAGCGCCCTCGAAACCCTGATTCGCCGCCCCATTCCCCTGCCCGGCGGGGCGGCGGTGCAAGTCGATCTGAGCGCGGGCATTGGCCTATACCCGCTGCACGAATCGCACAATGCCGATGTGCTGTTGCGCCTGGCCGACCAAGCCATGTACGCCAGCAAACAACAAAAATTGCGGCGCGCGCGGTATTGGGCGCTGTACGACCAACCCTTGCCGCTGAAGGAAAACCCCGCCCAACGGCAACTCGCGGCGGGCGCCATCGAGCTGTGGTATCAGCCGATTTTCACCAACACCCAGCAGCGGGTCGTCGGCATTGAAGCGCTCGCCCGTTTGCAAGCCCCCGACGGCAGCCTGTGGCAGCCCGAACAATTCCTGCCCGCGCTCGATCCGCAGGATCTGCTCTCGCTGACCCGACAAGTGCTCGCCCGCGCGCTGGCCGATCTCAAGCGGCTGGACGCGCTGGGCTATTCCTTGTGGGTTTCGGTCAACCTGCACCCGCACTCGGTCACGGCCTGCGGGCTCGATACCCTCAAACACTGCATTCACGAAGGCGGCATCGCACCGGAACGCATCACCCTCGAAATTCTCGAAGGCAGCCACTTCGATGCGCAGCAAGAGGCCGTGCGGCAACTGCAAGGCATCAAAGCGCTCGGCGTGCAGCTCGCCCTCGACGACATCGGCACCGCCTATTCCTCGCTGCAACGGATGAAGGATTTGCCGCTCGACAAGGTCAAGCTCGACCAAAGTTTCGTGCGCGGCTTGGCCGAGCGCCCACAGGACATGCACTTCATTCGCTCGATTCACAAACTCGCGTTCAACCTCGGGATAGAACTGGTGGTCGAAGGCGTGGAAACCGAGATGATCCGGGATGCCGTGTTCGTCATGGGCGTGCCCTTGGTGCAAGGCTACGGGCTGGCGCGCCCCATGCCGTTCCTCGCCTTGTGCGAATGGCTCAGCCGCCCCGCGACCACACATGCGACCGCCCCGACCCCGCCAAGTAAGCGCCTGCCCGCCACCCTGCTCGGGCTGTATGCCGCGCAGTTCAACCACCACGAAATGGTGGCCAAAATGCTGCGCAGCAATGCCCACCTGCTCAACCCGCACACGGCGGGCGATGCCGCGCGCTGCCCGATTCATCACGCCCTGCACGCACTCAAACTGCCGGCCGATGACGCGCTATTCGCTCTGCACGACGCCATTCACGCCGGTTTTTCCTGCTGCTTGCAGGGGGAAGAAACTTGGCAGGCGGTGGAAGCGCGGCAATTGGCGTTCGAGCAAGCGATCCTCGACCGCTTCTGAACCGGATCGAAAAAAAAGCGGGCAAACGCCCGCTCTCCCGTGGTGGGTATGGATTAGCAGGCTGTTGAAAAATGCTTTCAACAGCCTGTTAATGCAAGCCAAGGATGGCTTGCCCGAAAATCAAGCACCGTAAGTGCTTGATTTTCGCCCATCGTTACGGGCGTGTACCGGAACGATGGGGTTGAAAAAAGACAGGGAAGTCTTTTTTCAACATCCTGTTAGTGGCTCGGTTGATGGGTTGGCTGCTGCCCGCGCGCCGCCTCGGCCTCTTCGAGCGAGAGGAATTTCAAGGGCTTCGCCGGTTTGAAATCCTTAAGCACATTGCCCGCATACACCTGTTGCTTCTCCAGCCGCAAGCGCAGCACCGGCGCGCCGGGTTTTAAGTCCGCCTGTTTCAAATCCACCCAAAACGCATTCGGCGTCGCCACATCGTGGAAGTAATAGCGCAGCGTGGTTTGATCGGCCACCGTGCGCCACCGGGTGTTGGAAATGTTCGGCTGCCCCGGCGTGGTAATGCCCATCGGCACCGACACATTATTCAGCACGCTCATCACCTGCGCGTCCGCCAATTCGGGATTGGCCGTTTTCGGAATGGCGTGAATGTAGAAGCTGGCGCGGGCGAAACGATCCGCAGAACGGTTCGTGCCCGGCAAAAAGGTCGTGCCGCCGATCCCCTGCCAGTATGCCTGAATCGCCAGTTGCTCATCGAAGCTGGGGTCATTGGTCATCACCTGATAGTGCCGCCCGTGATGGATCTCCAACTTGCCGTTGATGTACTCGAAAATCGCGCTGTCGCCCCGCGCATCAGACAACGACACATGCAGAGTGGCGAACCAATCCGAACCCGGAATCGCGCTGGACACCACCGTCACCGGATCCTTCCTCATCGCCGCGACCGCCTCATCCACCGTGGCAAAATTGTCGAGAAAATACTGCACCCACGCCGACACCGTCAGCAGGTTTTTGGCGTCTTTCGCTTCAGGGTAACTCGTGCCCGCCAGCACCAACATATTGGCCACCAAGCCTTTTTCGTTCATGCCATCGACCGTGCTAAAGCCGAACGAACTGGTGACGACACTGCCGTAACGAGAAGTCCAGTGCACCGATTGCGGCCCGGCGCCGCCGTCATGCGTCAGGCCGCGCGGCATAATCCACAAACTGGCGGGAATTTCATCGCGCCAATCCATCGTGCGACCCGTCACCACCAACCCGTTCTCGCCGTGATACACCACCCGCGTGCAGGCATCGGCGACCGAAGCCAGCCCCATCCCCCCCGACAACAACGCGGCGGCAGCCCAAATTGGGAAACGATTCGACTTCATCAAAACACCTCGGTCATGGTTCATCGGCTAGAAAGCCTCAGACTAACGAATGCAGCACGAACCTGCCACTTTTGACGGCCAAATTGGCGGCTCGGTTGGCGGCTCGATTGGCGGCTCGATCAGGGTGTTGAAAAAATGAACGAACAAACCCACGCCATCTCTGCTTGAATCCCATACCGTTTGAATTCCGTACCGTGCGCATCC
>DYMR01000112.1 GCA_020721485.1 Halothiobacillus neapolitanus
TTGGCGCGCAGGTCTTTGACGAGTTTTTCAATGGCGGCGCGGCGGTATTGGGTTTCGAGCTGTTGTTTGAGTTGCGCGAAGGTGGGCGGCGGGGCGATGCGGGTGTCTTCCAGTTTGATGACATGCCAGCCGAACTGTGATTTAACCGGCGTTTGGCTGATTTCGCCCTTCTTCATTTTTTCTACCGCACCGGCAAATTCCGGCACCATTTGATCCGGGCTGAACCAGCCCAGTTCGCCGCCTTGTTTGGCTGAACCGGGGTCGATGGATTTTTCTTCGGCAAGTTTGGCGAAATCGGCGCCGCCATCGAGTTGTTTGATGATGGCTTTGGCTTCGTCCTCGGTTTTGACGAGGATGTGCGCGGCCTTGAATTCGGTAGTCTGCGGGAAGCCTTTGACGAATTGATCGTAGTCGGGTTTGAGGTCGTCATCGGTGACTTTCATCTGGCTCAAGTAGTGCGAGAGGTAGTCGTTGGCGAGTTGGTTGTCGATGGCGTTTTGAATCTGCGCTTGGGTTTTGGTGCTGTTTTGCAGCCCTTCTTGACGGGCGGCATCGGCGAGCAGGCGCAGTTCGATCATGCGCTCGATCAGCCGTTGTTCAGGCATTGGCTGGGGCAGGGTGGATTGAACGACCTTGAGGTTTTCGTCATACAACGGTGCCCCATTGATGCGCGCCATAACCTTACCGGTGGTGACTTTCGGGCAGCCGTTTGTGGCGGTCGTCGAGGGGACTTCGGTTTGCCCCAGCGGGGTTTTGGCGGCGGGCTTATCGGTGCCGCTTTGGCAGCCGGCCAAGCCGGCACTGAGGGCGAGGGCAAGACTGGCGAGTAGGGCGGGTTTGATGCGGGCGGGCAGGGTCATGGGGTCATCCTTTGAGTGAGGGCGGGGTAATCGAGGGTTGAACGGTCTTTGAATGAGCTTTACGCCGGAATTTGTGCGCCAAAAACGGCGCGGTACGGCAGGATTTGAATCTGCGCGTACACGCCTTCGCGGTGATACGGGTCTTGCGCGGCCCAGTGTTCGGCGGCGGCGAGATCGGGGAAATCCGCAACAATCAGGCTGCCGGTGAAGTGTTCGCCGCCATCGACCGCAGGAAACGGGCCGGCGCTGAGCAAGCGGTGCGCCTGATCCAACGCGTCGAGCCGAGCGCGGTGTTCGGCGCGGTGGGCGAGGCGGGTGGGCAGGCTATCGGGGCGGTCGGTGGCGATGAGGGCAAACAGCACGGGGAACCCTTTGGCTTAGCGGTTGGAATCGGCATCTGCCGGCGCGGATTCGGCAGCCGGTTTCGGGCTGTGTTCTTCGGCGTGCCGAGCGAGGTAGACGCCTTGCCCGATCATGAAGACAAAGGTCATGCCCATGAGGCCGAACAGTTTGAAGTCCACCCAAATATCTTCTGGGTAGTGGTAGGCCACATACAGATTGGCGGCGCCTGAGGCGATAAAAAACACCACCCAGGCCCAGTTCACCCGCAGCCAGATGGCGGAGGGGACGGTCAGTACATGCTCCATCAGCCGCTGCACCAGCGGTTTGCCCATGAATACGCTGCCGGCAAACACCAGCGCGAATAACCAGTTGACGATACTGGGTTTCCACTTAATGAACATCGGGTCGTGCAGGGCGAGGGTGAGGCCGCCGAACACCAGAATCAGCCCGGCGGACACCCAGTGCATGGTTTCGACTTTTTTCTTCACGAACCAGCCCCAAGCGATTTGCAGCACGGCCGCGCCCATGGCCACGGCGGTGGCGACATAGATGCCGCCGAGCTTGTAGGCGACGAAAAACAGCAGGATGGGGAAAAAGTCGTACAGAAACTTCATGATGGTTGCGGGTACACTGGTCGAATTTGGTCGAATATCTTAGCTTAAATAGCGTGCGCAGTTGCTGCGTTCGGACGCTTGCGGGCTGGAGCTTTCGAGCGATTCTTTCGGTATTGGTTCCCGCCGCGCAGGATGGCGGGCGCGATGCGGTACTTTGTTTGGGTTTTGTGTGGTTTTATGAGCTTATCGATAGAAATTCATGCGCAGTCGCCGCAGCCTCGGTTGGTGGCGCAATGCGTTCAGGCGTTGCGGGATGGGCAGGTCTTGGTGCTGCCGACGGATTCTGGTTATGCGCTGGTCTGTCAGTTGGAGGATAAATCCGCCCTGCAACGCATCGCGCAAATTCGCCGCGATGATGAGCCGCATCACATGACCTTGTTGTGTCGGGATTTATCGGAAATCAGCAGCTATGCGCGGGTCGATAACACGCAGTATCGGTTTTTGAAGGCGCACACACCGGGGCCGATGACCTTTATTTTGGAGGCGACCAGCGAGGTGCCGCGCCGGTTGTTGCACGCCAAAAAGCGCTCGATCGGTGTGCGGGTGCCGGTGCATCCGGTGATTCAGGCGGTGTTGGAGCAAATGAGCGAACCCGTGTTGGGCGCCTCGTTGGTGTTGCCGGATCACGAGGAGCCGCTGGAGGATCCGGCGTTTTTCCCGCGCGGGCTGGATCGACAGGTGGATGTGTTGGTCGATGTAGGGTTTTTGGCGCAGGCACCGTCTACCGTGATTGAAATGACCGGCGCGGAATTTATTTTGGTGCGCGCGGGCTTAGGCGGCGTACCCCCGGAACTGGCGGAGGGCTGAGACATGTTGGAACTCACCTTAATCCAAAAAATTGCCATTGGGCTGCTGCCGATTTTGCTGGCGGTCACGGTTCACGAGGCAGCGCATGCGTATGCGGCGAATTTTTTGGGGGATGGTACGGCCAAATTTCTGGGGCGCATGACCTTAAATCCGATCAAACACATTGATCCGATTGGCACAATTCTGGTGCCGCTGGCTGCGTTCGTGCTGACCTCGTTCGTGTTTGGGTGGGCGAAGCCGGCGCCGGTGAATGATAAGAATTTCGCCAATCCGCGCCGCGACATGGCATTGGTGGCGCTGGCGGGGCCGATGTCGAACTTGGTGATGGCGTTTGCTTGGGCCGGGCTGACGGCGCTGGGCGTCGCGGGGTTGGATCAAGCGGCCTGGTATGCCGAGCCGTTGGCCTTGATGGGGCAGATCGGGATTTTTGTGAATGTGTTGCTGGCGGTATTCAACCTGTTGCCCCTGCCGCCGCTGGATGGCGGGCGCGTCTTGGTGGCGATCTTGCCCCCGTCGGCGTCGCGAAAAGTGGCCGCGCTGGAGCCTTGGGGCTTTCCGATTGTGCTGTTGTTGTTGGTAACGGGCACGCTGTCGTTCGTGCTGTCGCCGCCGCTGGCACTGGTGCTGAATTGGTTTAACGGCCTTGTCCACCTCCTCTGAGCTTGCGCCGCCAGCGCCCGCCGCGCGGGTGGGCGAGCGGGTTTTGGTGCAACTGCCGCTGGATTTATACATTCCGCCGGATGCGCTCTCGGTACTGCTGACCGAGTTTGAGGGGCCGCTGGATTTGCTGTTGTATTTGATTCGACGGCAAAATCTGGATTTATTGACCATTCCCGTGGCCGAAGTGACGCGGCAGTATTTATCCTACCTCTCGCTCATGCAGGCCATGAACATCGAATTGGCCGCCGAATATCTGCTGATGGCGGCGTGGTTGACCGAAATCAAATCGCGGCTATTGCTGCCAATGCCGCCGCGTGCCGAAGCAGAAGAAGCCGTTGCCGACCCCCGCGTGGTATTGATCGAACGCCTGCGCGCCTATGAACAAGTCAGCGGCGCCGCGCGGTGGTTGGACGAGCAACCGCAGGCGGGGCGCGATTTTTTCACGCTGTCGATTCACGCGCCGTTCCCTCGGCAAACCGTGCTGCCGCCGGTGGTGACGCTCACCGAATTGAGTGGCGCCCTGCGGCTGTTGGCCAAACAGAACGCGCTCACCGCCGCGCATGAAATCACGCGGGAAACCCTCACCGTGCGGGCGCGAATGAGCGATTTACTCGGCTGGTTGCTGTGCTCGCCCGAGTTGCGGCTCGATGCCGTGTTTCGGTCAGAAGAAGGCGCGGGCGGGGTGGCGGTGAGCTTGGTGGCGGTGTTGGAGTTGGCAAAAATCGCCGCCATCGAAGTCACGCAAGAGGCCGCCTTCGCGCCGGTGTGGCTGAGTCGGCTGGAACCAAGCGCCGCAGAGGCGGGCGGGCGGGCGGCGGAAGAGGAAGCATTTGGCCTTCCCTCCGCCGAGGAAATCCGCTAACATTCGCGCGCCGTTTTGGGCATTTGAACAGATCAATGTCCGGCGGTAATTCACACGCCCGTCAACACAGCATCGTAGGGTGCCATGATTCTTCGAGGGATTCCTCAAGGATTTGGTTGCGATGACCCGGACGGGCGGAGGCTCAACCCAAACTTCACATGAAAGGTTTTATATGGCAACTGTAAGCATGCGTCAGATGATCGAAGCTGGCGTTCATTTTGGTCACCAAACCCGGTACTGGAACCCCGGCATGGCGCCGTTCATTTTCGGCCAGCGCAACCGGATCCACATCATCAACCTCGAAAAAACCGTGCCGATGTTCAACGATGCGTTGAATTTCATCAGCAAGGTAGTGGGCGGCGGCGGCACCATCATGTTCGTGGGCACCAAGCGGTCTGCGCGCGAAGCGATGGCCGAACAAGCAGCCCGTTGCGGCATGCCGTTCGTGAACCACCGCTGGCTGGGCGGCATGATGACCAACTACGCCACCGTGCGTCAGTCTGTGCGTCGTCTGAAAACGCTGCAAACCATGGAACAAGATGGTTCATTCGCCAAGCTGAGCAAAAAAGAAGCCCTGATGATGGGTCGCGAGCGCGAAAAACTGGAGCGTTCACTCGGCGGGATTCAAGACATGGAGCGCCTGCCGGATGCGCTGTTCGTGATCGATGTCGGTCATGAAGACATCGCCATCATCGAAGCCAACAAACTCGGTATTCCGGTGATTGGCGTGGTCGATACCAACAGCAGCACCCAAGGCGTGGATTATGTCATCCCCGGCAACGATGACGCGATCCGCGCCATCCAACTGTATGTCACCGCAGTGGCCGATACCGTGCTGGATGCGAAAGGCGCTTCTCCGGTCACGGCGTCTGACTTCGTTGAAGAATCCGCAGGTCAAGCCTAAGCCTTCGGCGACCTTGAGGCTGGCGGTTGCCAGCCTGTGATTGGGCGGGTCTGCGAGTGACCCTGCCGAGAACGGGTCGAATGGACCCGTTTCGTTTATCGGCGGCACAGAAACGAGTGGATGCCCCGTCGAAAGATTTTTAAGCAATTAATTTATAAGAGGAACTTGGGATGACGACGATTAGTGCTGGCCTGGTGAAGGATCTGCGCGAACGCACCGGTTCGGGCATGATGGAATGCAAAAAAGCCTTGGTCGAAACCAACGGCGACATCGAAGCAGCCATCGAATACATGCGTAAAAACGGCATGGCCAAGGCCGATAAAAAAGCCGGTCGTGTCGCGGCGGAAGGTCAAATGGGCGTTGCCGTGGCCAACGATGGTCGTGCGGCCGCGTTGGTGGAAGTGAATTCCGAAACGGATTTCGTGGCCAAAAACCCGGATTTCACCCAGTTTGTTCAAGCCGTTGCCGATCTCGTATTGAACCAAGCCCCGGCCGATCTGGATGCCCTGTTGTCCTTGGATTTGAACGGTATGTCGGTCGAAGACACCCGTAAAGCCCTGGTCGCTAAACTGGGTGAAAACCTGCAACTGCGCCGGTTTGAGCGGTACAGCACCGAAGGCGTGATTGGCGCCTACCGTCATGGCGAGCGCATCGGCGTGTTGGTTGAACTCAATGGCGGCGACATCGCCTTGGCTAAAGATGTGGCCATGCATGTGGCGGCCAGCCGTCCGATCTGCGTCAACGAAACGGATGTGGATGCGGGCTTGATCGCCAAAGAGCGCGAAATTTTCACCGCGCAAGCGGCGGATTCAGGCAAACCGGCGGACATCATCGAGAAAATGGTCGATGGCCGCGTGCGCAAATTCCTCGCGGAAGTGGCACTGGTGGGTCAACCGTTTGTCAAAGACCCGGACACCACCGTTGGCAAATTGCTTAAAGGCAAAGGCGCCGCGTGCGTGCGTTTTGTTCGACTGGCCGTCGGCGAAGGCATCGAGAAAGAAGTCACCGATTTTGCTGCCGAAGTGATGGCACAGGTGAAGGGCGCTTGATCGATTGAATGCCCGTCAGCCGGAGGCAACTCCGGCTTTTTTTTGAGCGTTTTTTATGAATTGGCGCGGCGAACGCGCGGATTCCGGAAAATCTCCTGCCGTGCAGCAGCGCGGGGGTTTTCCCGATTCCGAATGATTTTCCA
>DYMR01000113.1 GCA_020721485.1 Halothiobacillus neapolitanus
TCGTCCTACCTCATCAAACTCGTCGTCAGCCTGATGTTCGTGCTGGCGCTGATGTTCGCCGTGATTTGGCTGCTCAAGCGGGCAGGGCAATTCACCGGCGTGATGGGGCGTTATCCGATGACCGTCTTGGCGCAAATGTCGGTCGGTAGTCGAGAACGGGTGTTGCTGATCGAAGTCGGCGATCGTCAATTGTTGATCGGCGTCAGCCAGGGGCACATCGAAGCGCTGGGATGGATGGATCCGCCCTTGTCGCCGCAGGCGGCGGGTGCGCTGGCGAGCCCGGGGCGGCTGTCGTTTGCCCAATTGCTGGCGCGTCAATCGTTCAACCGAACGGCGCCCTCGCCAGAATCTAAACCCTCGCCACCGCCGGAAACCCATCCAGCGGCGGCGCGCGATGTGGGGGCGGCATGATGCGCGTGCGCACGGAACGATCTGCGTGGCTGCGCGCCGGGGCGGGCATAGGGCGCTGGTTCGCGCTATGCGCTTTGCTGTTTCTCCCGCTGATGGCGGGGGCGGCACCGACGGATGTGGTGCCGGGGCTGCCGGCGGTCACGGTGTCGCAAACTGCCGGGGGCACGCAGTGGAGTTTGACCCTGCAAATTTTGGCACTGATGACGGTGCTGACTTTGCTGCCCTCGCTGTTGCTGATGATGACCTCATTCACCCGCATCATCATCGTGCTGTCGCTGTTGCGGCAGGCGCTGGGTACGGTGCAAACGCCTTCCAACCAAATTTTGATTGGTTTGGCGCTGTTCTTGACCTTATTCATCATGGCGCCGGTGTTTCAGCAGTCGTACACCGAGGGCATTAAGCCGTACATGGATCAACAAATGACGGCCGAGGTGGCCATTCAAAAAGCCGCCGAGCCGTTGCGCACTTTCATGTTGAACCAAACCCGCCAAGCGGACATTGCCCTGTTTCAGAACATTGGTCATTACCCGGCGTTTGAATCACCCAAAGATGTCCCGTACCCGGTTTTGATGGCGGCCTTTGTGACCTCGGAATTGAAAACCGCATTCCAGATTGGGTTCCTGATTTTCATCCCGTTTTTAATTATCGACATCGTGGTCGCCTCGGTGCTGATGTCGATGGGGATGATGATGCTTTCGCCGATGATTGTGTCCCTGCCGTTCAAATTGATGTTGTTCGTCCTGGTGGATGGCTGGACGCTGCTGATGGGCACGCTCGCATCGAGCTTCTATCTGGGTGCGCCTGCCGGGGCGGGGTGATTGCCCCGGTAGATTGGAGGATTTTGGCGGTGAAAATCAAAGGATTTAGGTCATGAATGCCGATACGATTCTGGATTTGACCCGCCAAGCGATGGTGGTGATTTTGCTGCTGTCGATGCCGATTCTGCTGACCGCCTTGGTGGTCGGTTTACTGATCGGGATGTTCCAAGCGGCGACGCAAATCAACGAAATGACCTTGAGTTTCATCCCGAAACTGTTTGCCGTGGTGCTGGCGATTTTATTGGCCGGGCCGTGGATGTTGCATCTGTTGATCGACTTCACCATCAACCTGTTTCACCGAATCCCCAGCCTGATCGGGTAGCGCCATGACCCTGACGATGGCCGAAATCATGGGCTGGGTCGGCAGCTATCTGTGGGTCTTGCTGCGGGTTTCCGCCCTGATTTCGATTGCCCCGCTGTTCGGTGCGCAGGGGATTCCGCGCCGCTGGCAAATTCTGGCCGCATTGGTCATCAGCCTTGTGATTGCCCCCACCTTGCCGCCGCCGCCTGCGGTGGATCCCTTCACCATCGAAGGGGTGTTTCTGATTGCCCAACAACTCTTGATCGGCTTGGTCATGGGCTTTGTGCTCGGCATGGTGCTCGCGTCATTCATTCAGGCGGGCGAGGCGATGTCGCAGGGCATGGGGCTGGGGTTCGCGCAAACCATTGATCCACAAAACGGCGTCAGCGTGCCGCTCATTTCCCAATTGCTGTCGATCGTGGCGATGCTGTTGTTTATCGCGCTCGATGGCCCCGCGCTGATGATTAAATTACTGGCGGATTCTTTCGTGTGGCTGCCCATCGCCCCGGTCGGGCTGCACGCCGAAGACTTCTGGCGCATCGTCGGCTTTGCTCAAGCCATGTTCGTGAATGCGATTTTAGTCGCCTTACCGGTCATCATCAGCCTGTTGATGGTCAACCTCGCCATGGGCGTGATTACCCGCGCGGCGCCGCAGTTGAACATTTTTTCGGTGGGTTTCCCGGCTACGCTGTTGATCGGCATGTTTTTGATTTGGGTATCCAGCCCGACTTGGGTACCGAATCTGGAGCGATTCCTGCATCAAACCCTGCTCTTTTTATCGCAATTGCTGAGGCATTGACGCCATGGCCGAAAACGAAAACGGTCAGGAAAAAACCGAAGAACCCAGTGACAAACGCCTGCGGGAAGCGCGGGAACGCGGCCAAGTCGCCCGTTCGCGCGAGCTGGGTTCGTTGGCCTTGACTGCCGGTTCGGCCATCGTATTTTTGGTGTTCGGCGGACAAATGCTCGGGTCGCTGGCGGCGATGCTGCGGCATGCTTTGATTATTCCACGCGCGGAAATGTTTGATCCGGCGGCGATGTTTGCCCGTCTGGCCTCGACTTTTGTCGCCGGTTTTTTGGCGCTCTGGCCGTTTTTTGTCGCGGCGGTGCTGTTGGCCTTGGCGTCTTCGCTCTTGGTTGGCGGTTGGAATTTTTCCACCCAAGCCATGGCGCCGAATTTAGATCGCTTGAATCCGCTGTCGGGTTTGAAGCGCATGTTTTCCATGCGCTCGGCGGTCGAATTGGCCAAAACACTGGCGAAATTCGTCTTGATTTTGGGCATTGCGATTGGTCTGTTTCAGGCGATGGAGCGGGATTTCATCGGCCTGGGTCAAATGGCGCTGCATCCGGCGCTGGCGCGGTCGGCGGAGTTATTGGGTTGGGCGTTTCTCGGGTTGTCCATGGGCTTATTGGTGGTCGCCTTGGTCGATGTGCCGTTCCAACTCTATGAATACAAAAAGGGTTTGCGCATGACGCGGCAAGAAGTCATCGATGAATTCAAGGAAATGGAAGGCAAGCCGGAAATCAAACAAAAAATTCGGCAGATGCAGCGCCAATTGTCGCAACGCCGGATGATGGAGGCCGTGCCCACGGCGGATGTCATCATCACCAACCCCAGCCATTTTGCGGTGGCGATTCGGTACCTGCCGGAGCGGGGCGATGCGCCGGTGGTGGTGGCGAAAGGGGTGGACGAAATCGCGCTGACGATCCGCAAAATTGCCACCGCCCACGCGGTGCCGTCGTTCGAAGCGCCGCCGCTGGCACGATCCTTGTATGCCCATGTGGAGATCGACCAGCCGATTCCGGTTGGGTTGTACACCGCCGTCGCGCAAGTGCTGGCCTATGTGTTCCAACTCAAACGGAATAGCCCGAGCGATCTGCCCCCGGATCGACCCGAGCCCAGCGTGCCGGACGATCTCTTGGCCGATGAGTTTGGCCGAGGAAAACCCACCTCCGGATAGCGCCCGCGCGCATCCGGCGATACGGCAGGATGAGCGATGAAGGCAATCACAGCAGGATTTAACTGGCGCAGCGCACTCGGTGGCATCAGCCACTATCGCGGCCAAGGCATGGGGCCGCCCTTGGTCATCGTGCTGCTGTTGGCGATGGTCATCGTCCCCTTGCCGCCGCTGGCGCTGGATGCGCTGTTCACCTTCAACATCACCCTGTCGATCGTCATCTTGATGGTGACGATTTATGTGTTGCGCCCGCTGGATTTCGCGATTTTCCCCACTGTCATCTTGATGGTGACTTTGTTGCGTTTGGCGCTGAATGTCGCCTCTACCCGCGTGGTGCTGCTGCATGGGCAAAACGGCACCGACGCGGCCGGTCATGTCATTCATTCTTTCGGTGAATTCGTCATTGGCGGTAACTACGCCGTGGGGATCGTCGTGTTCATCATCCTGATGGTGATTAACTTTGTCGTCGTCACCAAGGGCGCTGGGCGGGTGTCGGAAGTATCCGCCCGCTTCACCTTGGATGCCTTACCGGGCAAACAAATGGCGATTGATGCCGATTTGAACGCGGGCATCATCAACCAAGAACAGGCCAAACTGCGGCGGGAAGATGTCGCGGCGGAAGCGGATTTTTACGGCTCCATGGACGGCGCGAGCAAATTCGTGCGCGGGGATGCGGTTGCCGGCATCCTGATCGTGCTCATCAATGTGTTCGGCGGCCTGCTGATTGGCGTGCTGCAACACGGCATGCCGTTCTCAGAAGCCACGCAAACCTATGTGCTGCTGACCATCGGCGATGGCCTGGTGGCGACGATTCCTTCGCTGTTGATTTCGACCGCGACCGCCATCATCGTCACCCGCGTTGCCAGCTCGCAAGACATGGGTAAGCAATTTCAACTGCAAATGTTTTCCGATCCGCGCGTCTTGGGCGTGGCGGCGGGGTTGATGGCCGGCTTAGGCGTCATCCCCGGCATGCCGAATGCCGCTTTTTTGACGCTTGCCGCGCTGACCGGCGCCGGTGCCTACCTGGTGGCACGCAAAAAAATCCAAGAAACGACCGAAGCCGCCCAAGCGCAAATGCCCGCACCGGATAAAAAGCCGGAACTCAAGGAACTGAGTTGGGACGATGTGCCGCCGGTGGATGTGATCGGGCTGGAAGTAGGGTACGGCTTGATTCCCTTGGTGGATCGCAATCAGGGCGGGCAATTAATGCCGCGCATCAAGGGCGTGCGCAAGAAAATTTCCCAAGACTTAGGCTTCTTGGTTTCCGCCGTACACATTCGCGACAATTTGGATCTCAAGCCCGGTGAATACCGCATCAGCCTGAATGGCGTGCCGATGGGCGTGGCGGAGATTTTTGCCGACCGCGACATGGCGATCAATCCGGGGCAGGTGTCCGGCCCGATCAACGGCATTAAAACCACCGATCCGGCATTTGGGCTGGAAGCGTATTGGATCGAGCGCAACACCCGCGAACACGCGCAAGCGATGGGTTATACCGTGGTCGATCCGGCCACCGTGGTGGCCACGCATCTGTCACAAATTCTGACTGAAAACGCGGCGGATCTGTTCGGGTATGAAGAAGCGCAGCAGCTTATCGACACGCTCAAGCAGGGCGCGCCCAAACTGGTCGATGATTTGGTAGGCAAAGCCTTGCCGATGACCAGCGTGGTTCAAGTGCTGAAAAATCTGCTCGAAGAACGGCTGCCGATTCGGGACATTCGCACCATCGCCGAAACGCTGGCGCGTCACAGCGCGCAAACCCAGGATGTCGGGCAACTGACCGATGTGGTGCGAATCGCGCTGGGTCGGATGATCGTGCAGCACATCAACGGGCTCACGCCGACGCTGCCGGTGATTACGCTCGATCCACAATTGGAACAACTCTTGCTTCAAGCTACAGGACGGATGCCCGCCGGTACCGACCAAACGCCGGGGATTGAGCCGGGCTTGGCCGAGCGGCTGCATCAATCGCTGAAAGATGCGGCGGAAAAGCAAGAACGGGCGGGGCAACCGTCGATTCTGTTGGTCGCGCCGCAACTGCGGGCGTGGCTGGCGCGGATGGTGCGGTATTCCATCCGGCAACTCAATGTGTTGAGTTACAACGAAATACCGGATAACAAAGACATTAAAGTCATCGCCAGCGTGGGCAATCAACGCAGCGCGGCGTGAATGCCTCGGGCAATAGGTGAGGGTAGGCTATGAACATCAAACGAATTATTGCCAGCGATATGCGCGAAGCCATGCGGCAGGTTCGTCAGCTTTTTGGCGATGAAGCGGCGATTCTTTCGAACCGCGCCTGCCCGGAAGGCGTGGAACTGGTGGTCGCCATCGAGTTTGATGAACAGGCTCTACGGCAAACGGCAGCGCGAGTGCCGCCGGTTCGGGTGGCCGGTGTTCAGCCGCTCAATCGTCAGGCGGGAAGTCCGCAAGCAGGCAACCCGCGCGCAGGCAGTGCGCCGGTGGAGCCCGCTGCCGCGCCCATTCAGACCCGCTGGACGCCGCCCGCATCGCCCGCACCGTCGGTAGCCGCCGCCGGCGCGCCGGCCGATGCGTTGACCGAGGATGTCTTCACGCAAGCGCTGGCATCGTTCGAGCCGTCATCCGTCGCACTGTCGTCCGAACCCGATCTGCCAGAACCGGGCGAAGCGCTGCGCGGTGCCGCGCGTCACCGGACGGATCGAATGGCGCAGCGTTCGGCGCATTCTTCAGCCGATACGGCGGCGTTGAGC
>DYMR01000114.1 GCA_020721485.1 Halothiobacillus neapolitanus
GGGATACGCTATCCAACAGGTTTTGAATCACCACGGTTTGCCCGGAAGCCGGGGCGGCAACACCCGCCGCGCCATCCGATGCGCCCAGCGGCTGCGGTGTTGCCGATTGCAACGGCGCTGTCTGCGCGCTGTCGGCGGCGGCCGGTGCCGCTTGCTGGGCGGGCGCCTGCCCGCCACTCCAACCCAACCAATTCGGCGGATTGGCGAACGCCGCGCTTGCAGGCAATGTCGCCGCCAGCAGCAAACCACGGCTCAAAAATAATGGGACTGATTTCCGCATAGTGTCACCCGATGATTTCTTCACGCGCACAAAGGTTGTGGGGTTATTGGCCACCTTGGAATGGCCCCCACGCCGGATCGCGCACCTTGCCGCGCGCGAATTGCAAAGTTTGGCTGCCCACGCCGTTCACGGGGCTCACCTTGAGCACCGAGCCGCCGCCGGCTTGGCTGGCGTAAATCAACATCGTGCCATTGGGCGCAAAACTGGGGCGCTCTTCGCTGCCGCCATTGCTGATGTAGCGCAAATCGTTGCCGCCGCCATCGAGGGTTTGAATGGCCACACGGAAGCCACCACCACCGCCGGCCAGCAAGGCGAGGTTTTTGCCATCTGGCGACACCGCCGAGCCTGCCGCGTAGGACAAACCAAAGGTCAAACGCTGCGCCGAACCGCCCGTGGTGGATTGCTCGAAAATTTGCGGCGAACCGGAACGATCCGAGGTAAACACCAAGGTTTGGTTATCTGGCAGCCACGACGCTTCGGTATTGATGGAGCTGTCGTGCGTGACCTGGGTGAGCCCGCGCGTATCGAGATCAATCACATAAATGTTCGGGTTTTGATATTTCGATAGGGTCACGGCGATCTTGTCGCCTTTGGGTGACCACGCAGGCGCGCCGTTGATGCCGGGGAATTTCGTCAACTGGTACCGCTGGCCGGTGCGCAGATCCTGCACCCAAATGCCGGAACGGCGACCTTCAAACGACACATACGCGAGCTTGGTGCCATCCGGCGACCAAGTGGGCGACATCAGCGGAAAGCTGGAGGTCAACACGGTTTGCGGATTCGCCCCGTCAGAATCCGCCACTTCCAGCGTGTAGCGCCGCTTATCCAACGGCCCGTCGGTCTCGGTGACATAGGCGATCTTGGTATCAAACGCCCCGCGCACGCCGGTAATTTGTTGAAAAATAATGTCGGCGATGCGGTGCGCGATGCTCCGTTCCGCCGATACCGGGCCGGAAATCACCCGTCCCACCATTTGCTGGCCATTGGTCACATTGAACAGATAGAACGACGCCTGATAAGTGCCGCCGGTCTGATCGACCTTACCGATCACCAAATACTGCGCCTTCGTGCTGCGCCACTGGTCGAACTGCACCTGATCGGGCGTGCCCGGCTGGCTCGGCATGGTCGCCACATCCAACGGCGCAAATTGGCCGGATCGCGCCAAATCGGCACGAATGATCGCCCCCATATCGGTATTGGTGGTGGTTTGGAACGGCACCACCGCGATGGGAACGCCGCTCTCCTGCCCGCCACTGATGACGATGTTCAGATCGGCCTTGGCCGCCAAGGGCAGAGCCAAAAGCACCCACCACACCATCCACGACGGAATCCACCGTTGCCATGCCCGCATGATTACAACCTCAGAAAGATAATGAAACACCGCGCCGCTGACTTATTGCGACGCCTTGAATTGGAAATTAATGTTCGGCTGGAACAAGCTCGGATCCGACGGCAACGGCAGCGGCGAAGCGGATTCAATCGCCTGTTTCACCGACCGCTGGAACAACAGATCGCCATCGCACTGCAACACTTTGACATTCAGCACCGTGCCATCTTTGGCCTGGCTGATGGTGACATTGCATTGCCATTCTGGCTTCCAGCCCGGCGGTTTGTACCACTGCGCCAACACTTTTTGCTTAATCGCATTGGCATAGGCATTCAAAATGCCCTGCATCTGCTGCTGATTTAGCTCGTTGTTTAACTGTTGCTTCAGCTCATTCTCGCGCGCTTTGGCGGATGCCTCTTTGGCAGCCTGGGCTTTTGCCGCCTTGTCTGCCGCGTCTTTGGCCGCTTGGGCTTTCGCGGCGGCTTCCTTGGTTGCCTCTTTCGCGGCGGCTTCTTTGGCGGCGTGTTCAGCGGCGGCCTGAGCCTTCTCTGCGGCCGCTTGTTTCGTGGCTTGCTCCGCTTCCGTTTTGGCCTGCGCGGCGGCTTTTTGAGCGGCAGCCGCCGCCGCTTTTTCTTTCGCCGCCTCTTGGGCTGCGGCTTGTTTTTGCGCATCCGCCGCCGCCGCTTCTTGCTTCACCTTTTCCAAGGCTTGTTTTTGCTCGGCCAATGCCTGCTTTTGCTGCGCCTGCAAAGCTTTGAGCTGCTGCTCTTGCTCTGCGGCGGCTTTTTGCTTGGCTTCGCGCGCGGCTTCCAACTGCGCCAAGCGCGCTTGTTCGGCACGACGCGCCGCCGCCGCTTGATCCGCCTCATGTTGCTGTTGCTTCACGGCGGCGGCACGGGCGGCATCTGCCTGCTGGATGCGCTGCAACTGCTGATCGATGGCCGATTGCGGCACAGATTGCGCCTGAATGGTGGCCGGCTCGGGTGTGGGTTTCCCCGCCTGATCGGCCGGGTTGATGGCATCAAAATGCAACGACAACACAATCGCCAAAATCAGCAACAGATGCAGCAACAAAGCCAGAGCAATGGCACCCGGCATGCGGGCCAGCGCGCGAAACATGCTTATCGCCCCCCCGCTGCGGCGCCAGACGGTTGATCCGTCACCAGCCCCACCTTATCCACATCCGCCTTTTGCAACGCGACCAGCGCATTCATCACCATTTGATAATTGGCCTCGCGGTCGCCTTTGACCAGCACCGGAATTTTCGGATTGGCTTGGCGCATAGCCAGCACATACGCCTGAATTTGCTCGATGGGTTGCTCGCCATTGGGGGCGGCCGTGCCACCAGACACGGTATACGCGCCGGTTTTGCTGACCGTCACCACGATCGGCACATCGTTATTCGGCGGCAACGCCTTGGCGGGCGCAGAGGGCGGCTTGACCTCGACCCCTTGCTGCAACATGGGCGCCGTGACCATGAAAATCACCAGCAATACCAACATCACATCGATGTAGGGCACCACATTGATTTCTGCCATGGAACGGCGGGCACGACGCGGTCGCATGACTCACTGCCCCCCGATTTGGCGTTGCAGCAACCCGAGGAATTCATCGGTAAAGCGATCATAACGGGAATACAAATCATCGACTTGCTGAGAATAACGGTTATAGGCGATGACCGCCGGAATCGCGGCAAACAAGCCCATCGCGGTGGCGATCAACGCCTCGGCAATCGGCGGCGCGACCGTCGCCAGCGTGGCGTTCTGCGCGTTCCCCAAATTCATGAAGGCGCTCATGATCCCCCACACGGTGCCGAACAGACCGACATACGGGCTGACGGAACCGATGGTTGCCAGCATCGGCAGCCCTTCTTCGAACTGGCCGATTTGCCGATTCAGCGCGACGCGCATGGCGCGCTCGACGCCTTCGATCAGCTCCGCCGGGCTGCGCCCCTCGACTTGCCGCAGGCGTTTGAATTCCCGAAAACCCGCCTCGAAAATTGCCTCTTGGCCTTCGCGCGGACGCGCATCTCGGCTGATGCGATCGTAAAAATCGTTCAGGCTGCCGCCGCTCCAGAAGCCTTCTTCAAAGCGGTTCGCGCGGGCGCGGGCACGACGCAACACACTGGATTTGTGGAAAATCAACGCCCAAGAAGCAACCGAGGCCAACACCAGAATCAGCAACACCAGTTGCACAGGTAAACTCGCACCAATAATCAGGTGCACCACCGAAGGATCTGTACTCACGAATCACGGCTCCGAAGCGCTGGGGGAATGGGTTTGGGTTTCAATCGTTCCGCATCGACACACACAATCTGCACGGCCGCCTCAGACACAAGCCCTCGGTCGGAAGTTCGATACGCTTTTTGCGCAAAATCCATCGCCGCAGCCGTCTGCCGCACCCGCTCACAGGTGATGCTCAAGGCGTCGTTGAATTTCGCTGCTTGCTTATATTCTACCTGTAGCCGCGATACGACAAAAACAATCCCGAATTCTTCACGCAATTGATCTTGCTCGAACCCCTGCGCGCGCAGCCATTCGGTGCGGGCGCGTTCGAAAAATTTCAGGTAATTGGCGTAATACACCACGCCGGCCGCATCCGTGTCTTCGTAATACACCCGCACCGGCCACTCGAAATCCGCCGGCAGACTCATACCGTGCCTCCGGGCGGCAGCAGCGCGCCTTGACGCAGCTCAAACCCCGCCGGGGGGCGAAACCCAAAGTGGGCATAGGTGTGCGGGGTCGCCATGCGGCCACGGGCGGTGCGCACCAAAAAACCCTGTTGAATCAGAAAGGGTTCCAGCACATCTTCGATGGTGTCGCGCGCTTCGCCAATCGCCGCCGCGAGGTTATCCAACCCCACCGGCCCACCGTCGAATTTTTCGACCAAGGTGCGCAGCAAACGGTGGTCTTGGTGATCCAACCCGAGGGCATCCACCTTGAGCAAATTCAGCGCCGCCGACGCCACCGACGACCGCACGACGCCATCGGCTTTGACTTCGGCGTAATCCCGCACCCGCCGCAACAGCCGGTTGGCAATGCGCGGCGTGCCCCGCGCCCGCCGGGCGATTTCCAACGCGCCCGCGTCTTCGATCTCAACGCCCAAGAGCTGCGCCGAGCGGCGCACAATCGTGGCCAAATCCGCCACCGCATAAAATTCGAGCCGCTGAATAATGCCGAATCGATCCCGCAGCGGGTTGGTGAGCATGCCCGCACGAGTGGTGGCGCCGACCAAAGTAAACGGCGGCAGATCAAGCTTAATCGACCGCGCCGCCGGCCCTTCGCCGATCATGATGTCGATTTGGTAATCCTCCATCGCGGGGTAGAGGATTTCTTCAACCACCGGCGACAGCCGATGGATTTCATCAATGAACAACACATCGCCCGGCTCAAGGTTGGTCAGCAGCGCCGCCAAATCGCCGGGGCGCTCCAACACAGGGCCCGAGGTTTGACGCAAGGACGCGCCCATTTCGTGCGCGATGATGTGCGCGAGCGTGGTTTTGCCCAAGCCGGGCGGGCCGAAAATCAGCAAATGATCGAGCGCCTCGCCTCGCCCGCGCGCAGCCGGGATGAAAATCTCCAACTGCTCGCGCACGGCGTTTTGCCCAATGTATTCGGCCAGTGATTTGGGACGAATCGCGCGGTCAATCGCTTCTTCGCCCTGCCCGGCAACGGCGGTAATGAGTCGGTCTTGAGTCATGAGTGGTTCAAAGTCGGATTTGCGTCATCGTACCGCAGCGCAGCGCGCGGCGCCCACACAATAGCCCCTTCCCGCCTCGGTCAAGCGATACTGCTGCAAACGACTGTTCGGTTTATCGGCAAGCGTCATTTCGACCAAGCCCTCCGCCAGCGCGGGCTTGAGATAACGCGCCTGAAACGATTTACGATCTCGCAAACTTAAACTTTGTTGCAGCGCATCACGCCCCATGCTTTCAAGCAAAGCGTCATGCAGCACGCGCAGCAATCGCTCAACTTGGGGGGTGACTTGAGGCGCAACTTGGGGGGTGGCTCGACTGAGCGCATCCAACATCACCCCAAGCATAAACTCGATAAAAGGGGCAGAGTCCGCCCGCTGCGTGCTTTCTTGCAAAGCGGAGTAGTACGCCGCTTGATGTTCAAAAACCAAACTTTCCACCGGAATATCTGCGAACAACGGATTCCAGCGCGACAAAATCAGGCTTTGCCACAACCGTCCCATGCGCCCGTTGCCATCTGTAAACGGATGAATAAATTCAAATTCGTAATGAAACACCGAACTGACGACCAGTGGGTGCGCGTCCGTGATCGTCAGCCAGTCGAATAAATTTGCCATCAAAACCGGCACGCGCGCGGCGGGCGGCGCCATATGAATCACCTGCGCACCGGCCATCACCCCCACGCCGCCACTGCGATAGCGCCCCGCATCATCCAATAAAGCAGCCATCAACACGCGATGCGCGGCCAACAAGTCCACTTCCGACTCAGGCCGCCAGCGCTGCATGGACTCATACGCCGCCAAAGCATTGCGCACTTCCTGAATTTCACGCGGTGGCGCAATCACCTGTTTTCCATCCAGAATCGCGGTAATTTGCGCTTCGGTGAGCGTGTTGCCCTCAATCGCCAACGA
>DYMR01000115.1:0-4270 GCA_020721485.1 Halothiobacillus neapolitanus
TATGTCTTTGAATTGTACGCCCTGATCGGCGTTTTTTCACTGTTTGCTCAAGCAGTTGAGCAGCGCGCCCCCATCTGGCTCGCTGCCTTGTCGTTGCGCTTGCCACAAGGTTTCACTGAGGCAATCCATCATCGCGTGTTCCGCCGTCAAGCGTGCGCCGTATTGGGCGCACAGGCGCTGATACGCGGCGGCGAAGCCGGGCGGTTGGTTGATTTGCGCCATTTCGCGCAGCGATAAATGCAGCCCAAGGTGCAGGAAAGGATTGGTTTCGCCGTGTTCTGGCGGCCAATCCTTGCTGAGCGCGCTCTCCGTGTCGGCGAACAGCGCGTGGTATTCCAGGTGTTCGCTGATGACTTCGCTAATGGCAATTTCAATGGCGCTGAGCGGTTGGTGGCGCTGAAATTTATTCCACGCATCCAGAAATGGTTGGCGCATCGCGCGGCGGTCGGAGGTCATGGGGCAAGACTCAAATGGGTAGAGCTTAAGAGGATAAGGCTCAAGGGGTAGGGCACTCGGGCAAGCGGGCGTATTTGCCAACAAACTCAGGGCTACAGGCGCTGGTTTTTTCACGAAATCCGCACAGGTCGCACACGATACAGGCAGCGCAATCCGGGCTGCGGGCTTTGCAGGTATAGCGACCGTGCAGGATTAACCAATGGTGTGCATCCCGCAAAAATTCTTTGGGGATTTTTTTCATCAGGCCATCTTCCACGGTGCGCACGGTCTTTCCCGGCGCCAATCCGGTTCGGTTGGCGAGCCGAAATATGTGCGTATCCACCGCCATCACCGGCCAGCCAAAGATGGTATTCAACACGACATTGGCGGTTTTTCGACCTACGCCGGGCAGGGCTTCCAGCGCGTCGCGGTCTTCGGGTACGCGGCCATCGTGCTGTTCCAGCAAGAGCGCGCAAGTGGCGAGCACATGGCGGGTTTTCGCGCGGAAAAGCCCCAAAGTTTTCAGATAAAATGCCAAGCCTTCTTCGCCGAGGCTTAAAATTGCCTCGGGCGTGTTTGCCACGGGATACAGTTGCCGGGTTACTTTATTGACCGACACATCCGTGGCTTGCGCAGACAGCATCACCGCGACGAGCAACTCGAAAGGGGTTTGGTATTCGAGTTCAGTTTCCGGCTTGGGGCGCTGCTGCGCGAGGCGATGGAAAAATTCGTGGCGTTGCGCCTTATTCATAGTGGAACTATTTGATTCGGGTGTTTATCTATTTTGTACGGTCGCTGCGGGTGCATCATACGAGGTTGCCACGAATCGCCCCAACAAACCGTGATTGACTGATTGTTTTGAGGAATGCGCTCTGATGATGAATTCAAAAAAAACCTCATGGCTCGGTAAAGTCGGTGCGGCCTGGGGCGTATTGGGCTTAACCGCCCTGCTGGCTTGGGCGATTTACCGCGTGTATCCCTTCGCGGAAGAGGCGGCAAAAATGCCCTGGCAGTGGTACGAAACGGCATTTTTTGTGTTCTGGATGATCTTCATGATTTATGGAGAGGGGTTCAAAGGCTTTCAGAAAGGCTTCTCCCCGCGCGTGATTGCCCGAGCGGCGCATCTGGCCAAGCATCCGGTTGGCTGGCATGTGCTGCTCGCGCCGTTGTATTGCATGGGATATATCCATGCGACCAAACGCCGCCGCATCGTCGCCATGTCGGTCACCATCGGCATTATCGTTTTGATTGTGGCGGTGCATTGGCTGCCACAGCCCTGGCGCGGCATTATCGACATGGGTGTGGTTGCGGGGTTGATCTATGGCGTCGCCGCCATGTGGGTATTCGCGATTCATGCGCTGATTGGTCGAAAAATCACCCATCCCACCGATATTCCGGCACAACCGGCCTGATGCGTTTTTCTCATGAGTGATACAGAAAAAAACCGCCTGTCGCGCATCGTCACCCGCACCGGCGATGGCGGACAAACCGGCTTGGCTGATGGCAGTCGGTTGCCTAAAACGGATCCGTGCATTATCGCCCTGGGGGATTTAGACGAACTCAACGCCGCCTGTGGCGTGCTGCACGCGCTCCTGAACGAACAGTCGGATGCAGCGCTGGCCGATTTTCTGCGCGATCAACAACATGCCTTGTTTGATCTCGGCGGATTTTTAGCCATGGGCGCCCTGGCGGAAACCACCCAACTGCCCGCCCTCGCGCCGCTGGAAGCTTGGATTGCCCGACACAACGCCGACCTGCCGCCCCTGAAAGAATTTATCCTGCCCGGCGGATCCCTCGTGCTGGCGCAAGCGCATGTCGCACGCACCGTGGCACGGCGCGCAGAGCGCGGCTTATGGCAACTGGCGGCGCAGAACGACGCCATCACCGCCGCAGCGGTTTACCTCAATCGGCTGTCTGACGCCTTATTCGTATTCACGCGGGTATTGGGTGCCGCCGATGGCAGCGTGGTGTATTGGCAGAGAAATCGCCCCGCGTACTCATGAGGACCTCGGTATGAGTCCCTCGGAATGAGTAAGACGGCGTGAGCGATCGCGACTGGATGGAAGAGGCGCTGCGCCAAGCCGAACAGGCGGCGGCTGAGGGCGAAGTACCCGTCGGCGCGGTGCTGGTGCGCAATGGCGAACGGATTGCCGCCGGCCGCAATGCCCCGATTCGGCTAAACGACCCCACGGCCCACGCAGAAATTCTTACCCTGCGCGCGGCGGGTGCCGCATTGGGCAACTACCGCCTCGACGACTGCACCCTATATGTCACGCTCGAACCTTGCCCCATGTGCCTTGCCGCGATTAGCCATGCCCGCATCGCGCGCGTGGTCTACGCCGCCCCCGACCCACGCGCTGGTGCCTGTGGCGGCGCCATCGACCTAAACCGCGCCCGGTGGCACCACTTCACTCCGGTCATCGACACCGGCCCTTGCGAAGCCCAAGCGTCGGAATTACTGCAACGGTTTTTTCAAACACGGCGTGAAAGCTGAGGCGCTTGGTGTCTATTCGATGAAGTATTCGCCGCAGCTTGGCCGTGAGAGAAACCCTTGCGGTGAGGCGCTGAGGCCGTAGGCGCCGGATTGTAGAACAGCGATGACTGCGCCGCTGTCGAGGGGCGGAAGGGCTTGGTTTTGCCCGAGTACATCGAGCGGGGTGCAGAGCGGGCCGGCGAGATCGACGGTGTCGGTGGCGGGTTGGTTGAGTTGGTCGATGGCGATGAGTGGCCAGTTGCGCCGCAGCACTTGGCCTAAGTTGCCGGAGAGGGCGAGGTGGTGGTGTAGCCCGCCGTCGCAGAGCAGGAAGGTTTTGCCGCGTGAGATTTTGCGTTCGACCACGCGGGTGAGGTAGATGCCTGCCGGGGCGACGAGGTAGCGACCCAGTTCCAGGTTGAGTGTGGCATGCGGCCACCGCGTTTGGGCTTGCTCGGCGATGGCGTGTAAGGGTTCCGCCAGTGCGGCCAAATCCAGCGGGGTGTCGTTGGGGTGGTAGGGCACGCCGAAGCCGCCGCCGAGGTTGAAATGGCGCGGTGGGGTGGGGCTGTGTTCGGCCAGGGTGTGCATGAGCGCCCAGCCGGCCTGTAGCGCCTGCGCCAAGGATGGGGCCTCGCGGTTTTGTGAGCCGCTGAATAGGTGAAACCCGTGCCAGTCGAGGTGCTTTTTCCACGAGGGGCGCTGCGCCAGCGCCTGCAATACGGCGGGAATTTGTTCGCTGTCGATGCCGAATGGCCGCGCGCCGCCGCCCATTTTCATGCCCGCGCCTTTGAGTTCGAATGGCGGGTTGATGCGCAACCCAACGCGGGCGATCTGTTCTTTTCCGGTTTTTTGTTGCAACTCGGCGGCGATTTTCGCCAATCGATCGAGTTCTTGCGCCGATTCGGCGTAGATGAGTATTCCGTGGTCGAGCGCGAAGCGCAGTTCGTCAGCGGATTTGGCCGGCCCCGCGAGGCTGGTGCGCGCCAGCCGGTCGGGTGCGATGTCGGCCACGCGCTGCATTTCTTCGCGCGAGGCGCAATCGAAGCCATCCACCCGGTGGGCGAGGTGGCGCAGCAGCGTGGGGTGCGGGTTGGCTTTCACGGCGTAATGCAGGTGAATGCGGGGCGGCAGCACGGCACGCAGCGCGGCAATTTGCGCGTTCACGGTGCCAAGGTGCAGCACATAGGCGGGGGTGCTGGGGCTGGCCTGTTGATCGAGCCAGTCGCTGAGTGGCTGAGCGCCGCACATCAGCCGGCCATGGGCGGTGTTCCAGCCGGACTCTGTGCCCAGCATTTGATTCAGCAGCTCTTGTCCGGTCATGTGGGGTGTCCTTCGCCAGACGGTGTTGCCAAGGATGGT
>DYMR01000115.1:4370-6208 GCA_020721485.1 Halothiobacillus neapolitanus
AGGGTCGGCCAGGCTTGAATGTGTTGCGGCCATTGGAACGGCGCGAGTTCAGCATGCAGGAACCGTTTGAGTTCGGCCTGCGCGATGGTTTGCGGGGCGACGACGAGCGCGATGCGCTGCTCATCCCCCTGCGGGATGCCGAAGGCCAACGCTTCGCGCACTGCCGGAAAGCGTGTGGCGACGCGCTCGATTTCTTCCGGGCTGACCCGAAAGCCTTGTGATTTGATTTGTTCGTCCATCCGCCCAATAAAGTGCAGCCGCCCGTCGGCATCGCGGCGCAGGCGGTCGCCGGAAAACACCACCCGAATGTCCTGGGGGTTTGGCCAGCCGGGCGGTGGCGCACGGAATCGCTGGGCGGTGGCGGCCGCATCTTGCCAATAGCCGGCAGCCACCAGCGGCCCGCCTTGCACCAATTCGCCTTCGGCTTCGGGGGCGGTCAATAACTGCCCCTCGGCATCGACCAAACCGAGCACGCTGGCGGAAAACGCGCCGCCGATGGAATCCGGGTGGGCATCGGTGTGTTCCGGCGGCAAAAAGCTGGCGCGAAAGGCTTCGGTAAGGCCGTACATCAAAAACAGCGCGGTGTGGGGGCGTGCGGTTCGCAGCGCACGCACGCTGGCGACGGGTAAATGCCCGCCAGAGTTGGTGATTCGTCGCAGGGTGGGGGCGGCGGCTAACCACGGCTGTCGGGCGAGGGGAATCAGTAACCCCGGTGTGCCCGCGAGGGTGGTGATGCCGCCGTCGAGGAGCGGGGCTTTCAAATCATTCGGCAATAAATAATCAATAAAGGCGACCGACGCGCCGACCCACAGCGCGGTGCTGAGCTGCGATAGCCCGTAATCGAATGACAGCGGCAGCACGGCGGCCAGGCGGTCATCGGCAGCCAGCCCCAAGTAGCCGCTGACCGCGCTTGCCCCTGCGGCGAGATTGCCGTGCGTCACCATCACGCCTTTGGGTTCGCCGGTGCTGCCCGAGGTGAACAGCAGGGCGGCGAGGCGCTGGGCATCGGGCGCGGGGCGCGGGGCGGTTGGTGGCGCGAATGCTGGAGTGAATAACGGGGCGAGCGGCGATGCCCTGGGGTGTGCGCTGATCGCCAGCGGTGCATCGGCCGGATGCGTTAAGCCCAAAATGTGGCTGTGCGCGGCATCGAGCAACAGCGCGCGGGCGTCGGCGCGTTCGAACAGGCGTTGAATTTGCCCCGGTCGCAGCGCGGGGTGCAGCGGCACGGCCACCAGCCCGGCCGCCCAAATCGCCAGCAGCGCGATGGCCGTGCTCTGCCGTTTATTCGCCCACAGAACCACCCGATCCCCCGGCGTGCAGCCCGCCGCCGCAAACGCTCCGCGCCAGGCCGCGAGGGCGGCACCGAGTTCGCCATACGACAGCGGCGGCGCGCCGAAGTCGAGCAGCGCCGGTCGCTCGGCTTGCGCCTGTGTGTGTCGTTCCAGTTGGCTAATCAGATCAATAAATGGCATGCGGGCGGGGTATCGTGTGTGGGCGGCGGGGGCGGGCGGCGTATAATGGCCGTTCATTTTAACAGGGCGGCGGGCGATCACGGCGATCGGCACCGGCAGCCCACAGCGCGTGGCGAATGCAATGTCTGGCAATACCTTCGGCAAACTCTTTACCGTGACCACTTTTGGCGAATCGCACGGCCTGGCGCTCGGCGCGATTGTGGATGGCTGCCCGCCGGGGATTGCGCTGAGCGAGGCGGATTTGCAAGTCGATCTCGACCGGCGCAAGCCCGGCACTTCGCGCCACACCACGCAGCGGCGCGAGGACGATGTCGTCAAAATTCTCTCCGGCGTGTTCGAGGGTAAAACCACCGGCACGCCGATTGG
>DYMR01000116.1 GCA_020721485.1 Halothiobacillus neapolitanus
CACCTTTGAGCGATTCGTTGTCCTTCTCGATGGCGCGCATCGCGTCATCGATCAGCGTGCCAATGGTGGGCAGCTTGGCGTTGGCCTGCAAATGCGACCAGCGCGCCTCTTTCGGCACCCAGAACACGGTGTCCGCGAGGTATTCGTCTTTGTCCTCGGCGGCCTGTGCGTCGTCGGCCAGGAGCGCATTGTGCTTGGCCTCAAAGGCGTCGGAGATGTACTTCAGGAAGATGAGCCCGAGCGCGACGTGCTTGTAGTCGCTTGGCTCCATATTGCCGCGCAGCTTGTCGGCGGCTTTGAACATCTCGGCTTCGAAGCCCAGTTGCGAATTGGCGTTGCCGCCGTTGCCGGTTTTTTTGGTGTTGTTCTGTGCCATGTTTTTTGTCCTTTTGTCCGGTTTTGGCTGCAACCGCAGGGCGCCCGCGAGCGTTTATTCTCCTGCGCTGCGGGCTTCGAGCTCGCTCCAGCGTTCAACCAGTTGATCGAGTGCGGCGGTTTCGCTCGCGAGTTTTGCCAAGAGCGGGGCGGTTTCCGTGCCGGGGCGTTGGTAGAAATTCGGCGCGTTTATTTCGGTGTTGAGCGCTTCCAGGCGCGATTCGAGCGCGGCGATCTCTTCCGGTAGGCGGGCGAGTTCGTGTTTTTCTTTGAAGCTTAAGCTGTTGCGCGCTGCCGTGGCGTTGGGGGTGGCGGCGGCGGCGGCAGGTTTGTCGGCGGGCTTGTCGGCGGCGGGTTTTTCAGGTGTTTTCGCGCTGGTCGTGGCGGGCGGTTCGCTGCGCCGATCGCGCAGGGCGAGCCAGTCTTCGTAGCCGCCCACCACTTCGCGCACGCGCCCCGCGCCTTCAAACACCAGCAGGCTGGTGGTGATTTGGTCGAGGAATGCGCGGTCGTGGCTCACTACCAGCAGGGTGCCGTCGAAATCGAGCAGGGCTTGTTCGAGCACTTCGAGCGTTTCCAAATCGAGATCGTTGGTTGGTTCATCGAGCACGAGCAGGTTGGCGGGTTCGGCGAACAATTTGGCGAGCAGCAGCCGGTTGCGTTCTCCGCCGGACAGGGCTTCAACCTTGGTGCGGGCGCGGTCGGGCGTGAAGAGAAACTGTTGTAGGTAGCCGATGCCGTGGGCGTTCTGGCCGTGGACGAGCAGGCGGTCGCCGCCATCGCAGAGGTTTTCGAGCGCGGTCCAATCCGGTCGCAGGTGGGCGCGGTGTTGGTCGAAATAGGCGATGTTGAGTTGGCTGCCGAGGCGGATATGTCCTTGATCGGGTTTGATTTGTCCGAGGATGAGGCGAATCAGGGTGCTTTTGCCGATGCCGTTCGGTCCGACCAAGCCGATGCGGTCGCCGCGCAGAATTTTGAGGGCGAAATCCGACAAGATGGTTTGGTCGCCATATCGGTGCGTGAGGTGCTCGCATTCGAACACGATCTTGCCGGAGGCGCTGCCTTGGCTGAGGTTCAGGCTGATGCTGCCTTGTTGATCGACCCGCGCCGCGCGTTCGTCGCGCAGGGCTTTGAGCCGCCGCACGCGGCCTTCATTGCGGGTGCGCCGCGCTTTGACGCCTTGGCGAATCCACACTTCTTCTTCGGCGAGGAATTTGTCGAAATCCGAGTTTTGCACGCTTTCGGCATGGTCGCGCTCTTCGCGGCGGCGTAAAAAATTGGCGTAATCGCCCGGCCAAGAGCTGAGGTCGCCGCGATCGAGTTCCAAAATGCGGGTGGCGAGCCGCTGGAGAAAGCTGCGGTCATGGGTGATGAAGATGACGGCGCCGCGAAATTCGCGCACCAGTTGTTCGAGCCATTCGATGCGGCCAATGTCGAGGTGGTTGGTCGGTTCATCGAGCAGCAGCACATCGGGGTTTTGCACCAGCGCTTGACCGAGCAGGACGCGGCGTTTGGCGCCCCCGGATAAGTCCGCGAGGCAGGCATCGGGGTTGAGTTCCAGCCGACTCAGCACTTCGTCGATGCGTTGGGCAATCGACCAGCCGTCGGCGGCATCAATTTCATGCTGCCAGCGCGCCAGTTCGTCCAGCGCGGCTTCGTCGCCCGTCGCCACGCGGTTCAGGCAGTGGTGGTAGCCGGTTAAGTGCGCCTGAATTTCGCCCAAGGGGCTGGCGATGGTTTGATACACGCTGGCGTGGTCATCCAGCGGCGGATCTTGCTGCAAATAGGCGATGCGGCTACCGGGCGCGAGCCGAACTTCACCGGCATCTGCGCGGGCTTGGCCGGCCAAAATTTTCATAAAGGTGGATTTGCCCATGCCGTTGCGGCCGATCAGGGCGATGCGTTCGCCGGGTTCGACGGTGAGTTGCACTTTGCGGAGCAGGGCGCGGTGGCCTACGGAAAAATCCAAATGTTCGACGGTCAGCAGTGGCATGGGGCGGGTGGCTCGCAGCAAGAAGGGGAGGGGTTGCGCGCATTGTAGCGATCGGCGCTGGGCTTTCAGTTATTCTTTCTGCGATTGGCGCTCGTTGCGTGGCGTGGGCGCTAAGCGGCTCTCGGGGGCAGGAGGTGCATGGTGGCAGATGGAGGCAAGATGGAATTCAAGATCGTACCCGCGCCGGCGTCCGCCGTGCCCAGCGGGCAGAAATTTCCGCAGGCGTTTGAAATTCATGATGAAAATGGCCAGCGGGTGATGGTGTGCCACACGCAGGATGAGGCGAACGATGAGCTGAATCGCCTGCAAATGCTCTGCGATTTTATGCCACCGGGCTGATTCTGCCCGCGTTCAGCATCCACACCGAATCGGCCAAGGCCAGTACCGCTGGGCGATGGCTGATAATCACGGCGGATCGCCCGTGCAGCAGGTGGCGTAAAGCGTCCGTGACGCGCTGTTCGGTCGCGGCATCCAGCCCTTCGGTGGGTTCATCCAAAATCACAATCGGCGCATCTTTGAGCAGCGCCCGCGCAATGCCGAGGCGGCGAATTTGCCCGCCGGAGAGCCGCGCACCGGCTTCGCCCACGAGGGTTTCTAATCCGTCTGGCAGGGCGAGAATGTCGTCCCAAAGCGAGGCACTAACGCAGGCCGCGCGCAGGGCGTCATCGCTGGCGTTCGGCTGGGCGAGGCGTAAATTGGCGGCGATGCTGGTGTTGAACAGGTGTACTTGCTGGCTGACGACGGCGATGCGGCTGCGCAGGGCATCGCCATCGAGTTGCGCGAGATCGACACCGCCCAGCCGGATGTGCCCCGCCGTGGGCGACCAAAATTTCAGCAGGAGTTGGGCGAGGGTGGTTTTGCCCGCGCCGCTTGCACCGCGAAGCCCGAGCTTTTGTCCGCTGGCGAGGGTCAAGCTCAGTTGATCGAGCACCGGCGCGGCGGCCTCTTCGTAACGGAATGACACCGCATCGAAGCAGAGGTCGTTGCCGGCGGGCAGCGCGGCGGGCTGAGTCGGTTCGATGACGGCGGGCGGCAGTTGGGTGAGTTCGAGCAGGCGCAGCGCGGCGGCACGGGTTTCGCCCCAGGCGCGCAGAGCTTGGGGGAGCGCCGCCACGGCTTCAAAGCTGGCCATGCCGAAAAATACCAGCATGACGACTTCCGGCCCGCTCAGCCCGCCGGCCATGAATTGGCGGGTGGCGAGCACAAACAGCCCAAGCCAAGTGAGCTGGCTGATGAGGCCGGCCAGCGCGCTACTGCCCGCGTCCAGCCGGTTTTGCTGGCGTTGCGGCGCGAGAATGGCATCGGTATCTGCCGCCGCATCGCGCAGGGCGGTGGCGGGGTCGCCATACAGGCTGAGTTCGGCCAAACCGCGCACGGTGTTTTGGCTGCGTTCGCGCAGTTGGCTGCGCGCCAACACTAAGGCTTCGCCGCTGCGTTGCCCTCGGCGCAGGGCGATGATCGGCAGCAGGACGCCCACCAGGAGCAGGCCGATCAAATTCAGTGCCGCCAGCCACGGGTTCCAAAACAGCAGAAACCCGGTCATTAAGACCGTGGCGATCAGCGCGGCCAGCAAGGGCGTTGCCATGCGCAGATAGGCATTTTCGAGGGTGTCGATATCGGCACGAATGCGGCTGAGCAAATCCCCGCCGCGATAGTGTTGCAGCCGGGCGGGCGCGAGCGGTTCGAGCGCGGTGAAAAACCACTGCCGCAGGCCGGCGATGAGGCGGAAAGTGGCTTCGTGGGTGAAGAGCCGTTCAAGGTAGCGGCTGGCGGTGCGGGTAATCGCCAAGCCGCGAATGGCCGCCGCCGGGGTGAAGTAGTTGATGACGGTCGCGCCCAAGCCCGCCAGCGCCATCGCGGTGATGAACCAGCCGGATAAGGCGAGCAGGGCGACATTCGAGACAATCACCAAGGCCGCAAGCAGCACGCCTGTCATGAGGGTGCCGCGATAGGGGCGGGCGATGTGCCACAGCCAGCGCAGTGCCTGACGATCGGGTTTCATTGACCCACCTTGCGGTATTGCGCGTACAGATCGGCGTAGCGTTGGCCTTGGGCGAGCAGTGCCGCATGGGTGCCGCGTTCGATGATCTGCCCTTGATCGAGCAGCAGAATTTGATCGGCGCGTTCTATGGTCGCCAGACGATGGGCGATGATGAGCATCGTTCGGCCTTGGGCGAGCCGTTCGATGCCCGCGTTCACCGCCTGTTCGCTGGCGGGATCGAGGCTGGCGGTCGGTTCATCCAGCACCACCACCGGCGCGTTTTTGTAAAGCGCCCGAGCCAGCGCAATCCGTTGGATTTGCCCGCCGGATAGCCCTTGCCCACGGTCGCCCACGCGCGTGCGGAATCCCTCGGGCAGCGCCTCGATGAAGCTTAAAGCTTCGGCGGCCTGTGCCGCTTCGCGCAGGGCTTGGGCGTGATCGGGGCGGCGGGTGAGGGCGATGTTGTCTTCGATTGTGCCGAAAAATAGCGTCGGGTTCTGCGGCAACCACGCCAGCGCCGACCGCCATTGCGCGGGGTCGATCGAGGACAGCGGGGTTTCTTCAATCCAAATTTCCCCCGCTTGTGGGGTAAGAAAGCCCAAAACCAGTTGGCTGAGTGTGGTTTTCCCGGCACCGCTCGCGCCGACCAAGGCGGTGCGTTGACCGGCGGGAAAGCGGGCGGTCACGCCATCCAGCGTTGGTGCGGCATCGGGTGCATAGGCGAACCGAACCCCTTCAAAGCGCAGGCTGGGCGCGGTCGTGGTCGGCAAGGGCGCGGTGCCGCTGTGAACAACCGGCGGCGGGGTGTTCAATAAGTCGATGATCGGTTCGACTGCGCCCAGTGCATCCAGCCGCGCGTGAAATTGGGCGCCCAGGCTTCGCAGCGGCAAATAAAATTCCGGCGCGAGCAGCAGCACGAAAATGCCGTTCACATAGGCGATGTCGCCGTACATCAGCCGAAAACCGACATACACCGCCACCATGGCGATGCTGATGGCCGCCAGAAATTCCAGCACCATCGAGGACAAAAACGCCACGCGCAGCACCTTCATGGTGTTTTGGCGGTATTCGTCGGCAATCTGGCCGATGAACGCGGCCTCGCGCCGCGCCGCGCCGAACAGTTTGAGCGTGGTCAAGCCTTCGATCATGTCGAAAAAGTGCGCGCCCATGCGGGTGAGCGTTTGCCATTGGGCTTGATTCAGTGCCTCGGTCTTTTTCCCGATGATTATCATGAAAATCGGCAGCAGCGGCGCGGTGATGGCGAGTATCAAGCCGGATACCCAATCGAACGGGAACACCACCACCAAAATCACCGCAGGCACGATGACCGCTAACTGCATTTGCGGCAGGTATAGGCTGAAGTATTTATCCAGCGCTTCGACGCCATCGACCACGCTGGTGGCGACCGCGCCGGATCGTTGTTGGCGCGACCAAGCGGGTCCTAATCGGGCGATGTGGGCGAACAGCTCCGCGCGCAACCCCGCGCGCAAGCGTGCGCCGGTTTCAAACGCGAATCGTTGTTGGGCGAACCCCACGCCCGCACGCAACAAAAACAGCAGCACAAGCCCGGCGAGCGGCCACACACTCTGCGCGAGTGGGGCGTGCTGAATCACCACAGCGGTGAGGGCGTGAGCCAATAGACCCGCTTGCAGAATCAGCAAAAAGCCGTTGACCGCGCCCAGGCCAATCGTGGCGACCAACGGCGCGCGCACCGCTTGCGCGCGGGCTTTTAGCCAGCGGTCGAAAAATTTGCTGCGGGTTTTGTCTTGCGGGGCGGCCATCGTGGGGGTGCGGGGAAGGTTCCAGCCAGTGGGTTGCGCATTAACCTGCGCAGTATGGCGTAAATTTTTTTAA
>DYMR01000117.1 GCA_020721485.1 Halothiobacillus neapolitanus
TACTGCGCCGCACGCGCCCGCACGCCGGGGTAATCCACTTTGCCGGTGCCCAGTAAGGGAATGGCTTCGACCGGCAAAATCTGACGCGGCACGGCGAGTTCACTCAAACCCAGCCGCCGTGCCGCTTCCAGCAAGGCGCTGCGCGTGAGCCCCGCTTCGGTCGTCAACAACACCAACTGCTCGCCGCGTTGTGAATCCGGCAGGTTGGTGGCGGCATGGCTGGCATACGGTGCCGCTGCGCGCGCCATTGCTTCTACGGTTTCCAGCGAGACCATTTCACCGGCGATTTTGGCGAAGCGTTTGAGCCGCCCGCGAATGGTGACGAAGCCTTCCTCATCGAGCGACACGATGTCGCCGGTGTTGTACCAACCCGCCCCCAATTCTGGCACGGTCGGCGCTTCGAGCACGCCGGGGGCATCCGACCGCAGATACCCGCTCATCACATTGGGGCCGCGCACGCAGAGCAAGCCTGCATCCTCGATGCCCGGCACCGGCAATAATTGGTGTTCAATGCCGGGCAGAAATTGCCCCACGGTGCCGCTGCGGTAGGCCATCGGCGTATTGACCGCCAGCACCGGCGCGGTTTCCGTCACGCCGTAGCCTTCCAGTATGCGCAGGCCGAATTTTTCGAACCACAACGCCCGCACTGATTCGCTGAGTTTTTCTGCGCCGGCAATCACATAGCGCAGTTTATGGAAGTCGTAGGGGTGCGCGAATTTGCCGTAATTCGCCAGAAAACTATTGGTGCCGAACAGGAGGGTGCAATTGCGGTCGTAGGCGATTTCCGGTACCAGTTTGTATTGCAGCGGCGAGATGTGCAGGAACACCCGCGCGCCGGTCAGCAGCGGCAGAAGCAATCCGCCGGTAAGGCCGAATGCGTGAAAAACCGGCAGCACATTCAACACCTTATCCACCGGCGTCAAATCAAACACCGATTGAATCTGCGCGATGTTGGCGAGCAGCGCCCGATGCGATAACACCACGCCTTTGGGCTTGCCTTCCGAGCCGGAGGTGAACAGGATCACCGCCGCTGAGGCGGGGTCTACCGGCGCAGCAAACGCGGTCAACGGCGACCTACGGACGGTGAACACCCACCAACGATCCGCGAGCGAAAATTCCCGCCGCATGTCTTCCAGATAGCGAATGGTGACGCCCGGCCAATCGTTCAGCACGGCGGTCAAATTGGCTTTTTCGGCGAAGGCACGGGCGGTAATGACCACCCGCAACGGGCAGGCTTGCGCCGCCGCCCGCAAGCCATCGGCACCGGCGGTGTAATTGAGCATCGCAGGCACGCGCCCTGCCGCCGACAACCCCAAGAGCATCGCCGCCGTGACACCCAAATTCGGCAACAACACGCCAACGGCTTCCCCTTGCGCGGTGTCGCGCGCGGCCCAGCGCCCAAAGGCCAAGGCCATGGTGGCTAAGCGGCCATAACTCAACGCATCGGTTTTCACATCTTCGAGCACGCCCCGGCGCCGCCCGAAGGTCGCCATCGCCGCCACATACGCGGTCCACAGCGACTGTGCGGGGCGCGCCGCGAACAGCGCGTGCTGCATCAGCGCCCGCATGGCTTCGCCGGCGCGCTGACGACGGATGCGCGCGGAGGCGGCTTCCGGCAGGGGGAACGGGGACGCGGGCAGCACCGTCAGTGACACGGCAGGCCGCCAGGATTTGGGTTGCAACGCCGACATCCGGCTGAAATAGCTGCGTTTGAGGCCATCGAGCCGCACCGGCACCACCGTCGCCGCACTGCGGGCAGCGAGCATGGCCGGGCCGTCGTACACCTTCATTAAGCCGCCGGTATCGGAAATCCGCCCTTCCGGAAAAATTACCACGGGGCGATTCTGTTGCAAAGCACGCAACACGGTTTTCATGCCAATCGGGCGCAGCGGATCCACCGCCACCGTGTCCACCAGCGAGAGCAGCAGCCGAAACGCGCGGTTTTGCATGACGCCGGTATGCACCACGAACACCGGATCAATCGGCAGAAATAGCCCGATCATCAGGCCATCTAAATACGATTCATGATTGGCGACGATCAGTTGCCGCCCGCCAAACTCGAAGCCCTCGGGTTTGTTGACGGTCACGCGAAACACAAAGCGCAACACCGGGCGCAGCACCGCGCGAACCGCCGCGCGCGCCCCTTGCTTCATCCATCGAATCAACAGGTTCATGGCTCAATCTCCTTTTTGCTCTATGGGTTTAGCAGGCTGTTGAAACCATTTTCAACAGCCTGTTAACCCTTGAATTTCTGCACGGTGCGCAAACTCGGTGACAAAATCCGTCACCACGGTAAAGGTGTCGAGCAAGCGGGCGGTATTGACCCGCAGATACACCGCTTTACCTTCTTTTTCTTCCAGCAATACCCCCGTGTCGCGCAGCAATTTCAGGTGGTGCGTGACCGCCGTGCGCGACAAGGCCGACACTTCCACCAACTGGCGGATGGTCAAGCGCTCGCCCGGCTCGAACAGCAGCAGCAAGCGTTGGCGTTGCGGATCACCTAAGGCGGTGAACACCTTGGCGGTGTCGGCCCAGGCGTCAGGGAGGGTTTGGAGGATGGCGGTATTCATAACTACATATTTAGTTATTTAGATCGGCCTGTCAAGCGCTCAATAAAAAACCCGAACCACTCGGGTTCGGGCTGGGGCTGTTTGGGGCGGGCAGCGCCGCCACCGCATGCGGGTGCTCAGTGGGTCGAGTTCAGTTGCCGGGTTGTTCAGCCATGTCGCCGCGCTTCTCGCGCATCTTTTTCATTTCTTCGCGCATACGCTTCGGTTCATCGCGGGCGTATTCATCCAGCACTTGCTGCTGATTCGGCTGCAACACCACGCGCAGTTGCGCCGTGGCGGTGCTCAAGTTGTCCAGCAGTTGCGCCATTTGATCGGCACGCATCGCGCGCATTTTGGCGATTTGCGTCGCGGTTTCTGTCGGGGTTTGGTGATAATGCGGCAGCTTGAGCATCGACAAGCGCGCGCCTTCATACTGCTCCCACGAAGCCTGCTGGCCTGCGGTTAATTGCAGGCGATTGGCCAATTCGTTGAGTTCGGCTTTCATGTGCTCGGTGCGCATGGCCTCAAATTTTTCTGCCCGCTGTGCTTTACCGGGCGGCGGCGGCGCGGTCGGATCCGCCAGCGCCACCACGGGGGCGGCCAGCGCCAGCATTAAAGACACCGCCAATGAGCGAGTCAGAACGGGAACGGTTTTCATGAGCAATCTCCTTCTTGAGTCGGCCGACATTGGCCTGCGACACTTAACAGGATGTTGAAACCATTTTTCAACATCCTGTAAAGCCATACATTGACAGGGGACAGTACACCGCGTTCCTGTAAACCCCGAATGGCAGGCGGCGCCCGGTTTGTAAACCGTTTGTTGGGCTTTTGTGGTGCGGGCAGGAAAATCCCGGCGCCACGGCTATGATGCGCAGATCAACGCACCCGGAGACAACGCGGATGAAATCCTTATTGGTGGTCGATGACGATCCCGATCTGCGC
The DNA here is from genome assembly GCA_020721485.1 of Halothiobacillus neapolitanus. GTDB lineage: Bacteria > Pseudomonadota > Gammaproteobacteria > Halothiobacillales > Halothiobacillaceae > Halothiobacillus > Halothiobacillus neapolitanus_B. The sequence continues at coordinate 3,492 of DYMR01000117.1, forward strand.
AGCTTGTTGCAGGATTATTTGGGCGAGCAAGGCTATACGGTGCGCACCGCCGCCGAGGGCACAGCTCTGTGGGCGGCGCTGGCCGAGCAACCGGCGGATTTAATTATTCTGGATGTGATGCTGCCGGGCACCGATGGGTTGGAACTGTGCCGCCTGCTGCGCGCGCGCATGAGCACGCCGATCTTGATGCTGACCGCACGCGGCGATGAAATGGATCGGATCATCGGGCTGGAAATGGGGGCGGATGATTACCTGCCCAAACCCTTTCACCCCCGCGAATTACTCGCCCGCATTCGGAGCATTTTCCGGCGGGTGGCGCAAACCGGTTCGGGCAGCCCGGCGCGCACGGTGCAGTTCGATGGCTGGACGCTCGACCTCGCCGCGCATCATTTGATCCGTGCCGATCATGTCGTCGTGCCGCTGTCCACCGGCGAATTTCGCCTGCTCAAAGCCTTGGCGGAACACCCCAATCAGGTGCTTTCGCGCGATCAACTGATGGACGCCCTCGCCGGGCGCGATGCCGATCCGTTCGACCGCACGATCGATGTGATGATTAGCCGCTTGCGCCGCCGCTTGGGGGATGACGCCCGCGAACCGGCGCTGATCAAAACCATCCGCAACGAAGGCTATGTGCTGCTCACCCAAGCCCGGCTACCCGGCGCATGATGAAACGACTGATTCCGGCGAGCCTGTTCGGGCAAATTCTACTCACCCTGCTGCTGGGCATTCTCGTCGCCACCGGCGTGAGCCTCGGGCTACTGCTGCATGATCGCGCCAAACTGGCGGATCGGCTGATCGGCGATTACGCCATCGAACGCTTGGCGCAAACCATCAACATCCTCAATCAAGCCGATGCCGCCGAGCGGCCGCGTTTGGCGCGTCTGCTGAACGACCACCCCACCCGCATCGAGCTGCGCGCGCGCTGGCGCCACCCCGATCGGCAAAACGACAATGCGCAAGAAAATGGCATTACCCGCCGCTTGGCCGAACGGCTGCGTCAAGCGCTCGACAACCCGCTCAAACTGCAAGTGCTGGCCATCGCCCGCCAAGTGGAGCAACCCAAGCCACTGCCAGAATGGCTAATGCTCGGCCTGCCGGTGCTGGATCGTCCGATTTGGCAACACCCCGCCCTGGCACGCCCGCAAGTCACCGAGGCCGCCAAGCCCTTGTTCAACTTCGCTTTTGTGCTGATTCAAGCCCGGCTGAACGATGGCAGCATTCTCACCCTGCGCCACGCCCTGCCGCCGCCGATGCGCTGGCCGCTGCAAACCATGGGCTGGCTGCTGGGCTTGGGCGCCATCGTGCTCGCCATCGTGGCCTTCGTGCTACGCCGCCTGACCCGCCCGCTGGACGCCCTCGCCCGCGCCGCCACCTTATTACCACAGCAACTCGACCAACCGCCCCTGCCCGAAACCGGCCCGACCGAAGTCAGCCGAGCCGCGCAGGCGTTCAACCAAATGCAGCGCGACATCCGCCAACTCATCGACGCGCGCGGGCAAGCGCTCGCTGGGGTATCGCACGATCTGCGCCTGCCGATCACCCGCATTCGGCTGCGCTTGGCCGCCCTACCGGAAGACGAGCGCCGCGCCAAAATTGAAGACGACCTCAGCGACATGGACACCATGATCGGCCACACCCTCGCCTACCTGCGCGCCGGCGCCCGCAGCGAAGCGCCGGTCGAACTCGATCTCAACGCCCTGCTCGATGTGCTGTGCGACGACATGAGCGTGCTCGGCGCCCGCATCGAACGCAGCGGCGACGCCCAAGCCCCGCTGCGCACCCGGCCGCAAGCCCTGCAACGGGCGCTGCAAAACCTGCTCGAAAACGCATGGCGCTACGGCGATGGCGCGATCCGCCTCGTCGTCGTCGATAGCCCGCAGCAACTCAGCCTCGCGATTGGCGACCGCGGCCCCGGCATCGCCCCGGCCGATCGGGAGCGGGTATTCGAACCCTTCGTCCGGCTGGAAACCTCGCGCGCCAAACACACCGGCGGCAGCGGACTGGGTTTGGCCATCGCCCGAGCCATCATTCGCGCAGAAGGCGGCGATTTAGTGCTGACCAGCCGCGAAGGCGGCGGCACTTGGGCAGAAATCACCCTGCCCCGCATCACCGCCTGACCCAATTCACCCAAGCCACAGCGGATGACCTCGATGCGTCCTTAACAGGCTGTTAAACGCGCAGAGTGGGGGTAAAAGTTGGGGCGAGGGTGAGGGTGAGGGAAATTATTGCGCAGGACACCGCCCTGCATAGTCACGGAAAACCGCGTCATCTGGGCAACATGAGCCCCCGCTACTCTGGCAAAATACCCAACAAATTTTGACAAGGATGTTATATGCGACCATTCACACCCCGCCTCGCGTTCTCCGGTTTTTTGCTGCTGGCCCTCAGCGTGTCCCACAGCGCCCAAGCCACCGTGCTGCCTTCGGCCAACCCGCTGCCGATTGCGCTGCCAGGCACCGCGTTACGCACCCCAGCTGTGGTACCGAATGAGGTTTTGGTGCGGTTCGCCCAACCCGTCAGCGACCAATCCATCCGCAGTCAAGGCACCACGGGCGCTGCCCTGGGCGCCATGGCGAGCCACATTCAATCGCTGGGCGATTCCGGCTATGTACGGATGACTCTGTCGCCGCAGGCGGGATCTCTCCACACCGCGATGGCGAATCTGCGCGCCCTGCCCGGCGTGATCGCGGTGCAGCCCAACTA
>DYMR01000118.1 GCA_020721485.1 Halothiobacillus neapolitanus
TTTTTGGTGATGAGAAACACGCTCAACGGCAGGAGCGCAGGCGGCTGTATTGCGGTCATACGCGGTACCGTCCTCGGGTGATCGTCAGCCAAAATTCAAAGCGGTTCATTTGCCCCACCATCGACAGGCGCGGCAGGCGCAGCGGATCGCGCCGCAGGCCGGACATCGGCAGGATGCGTTTTTTGGTGGTCACGGCGGAGGTGAAGCCCGCTTCGGCCACCATCGCCACATGCCGGTCGTCGAACTTGCCGTAGGGATAGGCAAAACTGCGGCAGGGCTGGCCGGTCAGGGCTTCGACCGCCTGCTTGGAAGCGAGAATTTCTTGCCGCGCGATGGCGTCATCGGTGGAAGGCAAGTGCACATGATGCTGTGTATGCGCGCCAAACTCGACGCCCGCCGCCACCAACTCATGAATCATCGCGGGCGTGAGGCGGTCGATGTCGGGCATTTCGGGGGCGAGGTAGATGGTGGCGGTCGCTCGATGCGCACGCAGCACCGGCCAGGCATGCTGAAAGTTATCGGCATAGCCGTCATCGAAGGTGATGGCGACCAATAACGCGGCATCCTCGGCGGCCATGAGCTCAGACACGGTGACGAACCGAACGCCACGACGCGCCAGCGCGTCGATTTGCCCCACAAAGCGCGCCAGATTCATGGTGGTGCCTTCGCCCAGCGCATCGGGCAGCACGCGGTGATACATCAGCAGCCGTGGCCAGCGCGCGGGCTTCGGCCAACGCCACAGGTTGTAGCGCGCCAGCACGGCCAGCAGCACCAAAGCACACAGAATGAAAAGGGCGACGGATAACAAGAGCGGCAAAATCGGTTCAGTAATCGCCGTGCGCGGGCTGGGCTTTGCCGCCGCCGAACCAGCGTTTGATTTTCGCCGAGAGGCTATGCCGCCATTCGCTGCGCCGCACCGCCGCGTCGCTCACTACCCAGTTGAGCTGGATGCTGCGCCGTTGCCCGACGAAGGGTTTGTGCCCGTGCCAGGCGTTTTCGGTGTTGATGAATGCGAGCAGGGTGCCCGCTGCGGGCAGCACCTCATCGAAATAGTCGTCGAGATTATCGGAATTGAGCAGGCGCAAACCGCCATCTTCCGGCTTCCAGCCGCGATTGAGGTAGAGCAGCACGGTGACAAGCTTGCTGCGCGAATCGGTGTGTACGCGCCCATCCTGCTCACCACTGTAGCCACGGATGGTCATGGTGGTGGGCTTTTGGGTTAAATCCAAGCCGAGTTTTTCGGAGAATTTTGCCGCTGCCGCCGGGCTTTCGAGGTATTCGACCAATGCCGTGAACGAGGCACCGCTGCTCAGCGCGCTCATGGGGAAACTGCCGCGTTTGGGCACCTCGGGGAAGTCGTGCTCGATTTCCGCCAGCACCGCATCCGGCACAAAATTCGGCACCACAAAATGCGTGAACGGCGCACGCACCACGGGCGCGGCGTCGAATGCGGCAAAATCCACCAGCGGGCGATCAGTCATGGCAGGCTCCCCAACCTTGCGCAAAGAAGCGCTAGTGTACCATGCAGCTATTTGATTCTTAGCCGGAGGCGGCATGCGCATTGCGCTGGTTTTGTTCAGCACCGGGTATGGCGGGCTGGAGCGACACACGGTCGATTTGGCGAATGCCCTGAGCGCGCGCCATGAGGTATTTCTACTGGCCGACGCCACCTTCGCGCCGCGCCTTGATTCGACCGTGACGCTGGTGCCGATCGCCCCCAAAGCCAGCCGTTGGAATCCTTGGGCGCTGTGGACGCTGCGCCGCACGCTCAACCGCCTGCGCCCCGACATCATCCACGCCCAAGCAAACAAAGCCGCCGCCCTCGTCCGGCGCTGTGGCGCTCGCGCACCGCTTCGGGTGGCAACGATCCACAATCTGAAAAACGATCCGCACAGCGCGCGCGGCTTTGATCGGGTGATTGCGGTGTCTGCGCCGGTCGCCGCCACGCTCGACCCGCCGGCGGATCGGGTCATCGTCAATGGGATCGCCCCGCCGCCGCCGGTGGATGCCGCCGCCGTCGCCGCTTTTCGCCAGCAGTGTGCGCCCGACGGCGCACCGCTCGTGCTCGCCATTGGCCGGCTGGTGCCCGCCAAAGGGTTTGATGTATTGCTGAATGCGTGGCGCAACCTGCCCGGTCAGCTCGTGCTGATTGGTTCCGGGCAAGAAGAAACGGCACTGCGCCAACAGGCCGCCCAGCACCCCGATCGGGCACGCATTCACTTTGCCGGGTTTCGCGCCGATATTCCGGTGTGCCTCGCCGCAGCGGATCTGCTGGTTATGCCCTCGCGCCGCGAGGGGTTTCCTTACACGCTGATCGAGTCGCTGCATGCGGGCGTGCCCGTCATCGCCAGCGATTTTCCCGGCGCGGCGGACTTTTTACCGCCCGAAGCGGTGGTGCCGCGCGGCGAGGTGCCCGCCTTGCACCAGGCGCTGCATGCCGCCTTGAACGACTTGCCGAGTTTTCGGCGGCACTGCGCGCCGTCGATTACCAAAGCCCGCGCCGAACTCACCTTGGAGCGCATGGTGGCGCAGACCGAATCGGTCTATGCCGACAAACCTTCATCCGCGCAGACCGAGTGATACACCGCCAGCGTTTGCGCCTGCATTTTGGCGAGGGTGAAGTCGTGCGTGGCGGGCACCGGCGGCGCGCCCTCGGCAAACCACGCCCGCAAGCGCGCCACCGCCGCGTCGATATCGCCCACGGCCACCGCGCCGGGCGGATAAATCGCCGCCATTTGCTCGCCCACGCCGCCATGGGCATAGGCCAGCACAGGGCGGCCTAGGCTCAGGGCTTCGAGGCTCACCCGGCCAAACGCTTCCGGGTCGGTCGAGAGCGACAGCACCGCATCGCTCACCGCCATGATTTGTTTCAAATCACCGCGCTGCCCCGTCAGTGTGAAGTGTGCTGCCAGCCCCTGATCCGCAATAGCCGCTTGAATTTCTTGCAAAAAACTCTGCCGACGGGCATCGGCACCGCCGACGATCAGCCCATGCGCCGGCACGCCCTGTTGCCGCAGCGCGGCAATGATTTGAATGAAGTCGAGCTGCCCCTTCCAGCGGGTAATTCGCCCCGGCAGCGTGAGCACCCACTGCCCCGCCAGCGCCGGATGAGCCGCCTGCCACGCGGCGAGCCAGTCGGCATCCGGGCGATAACTGGGCGGGAAGCGCAGCGGATCGACCCCGCGATGAATGCGCACGATGCGCGCGGGGTTCACCGCCGGATAATTCTGCCGAATGTAGCCGACGATCATGTCCGATACCGCGATCACGCGCTCGCCGCGCGTCATGATGGCGCTGTAGCGGTTGACGGTGTACGGCCCATGCACGGTGGTGACCAGATGCGGTCGTTCAGCGGCAGGCAGCCCGCGCCATGCCAGATACCCAAGCCAAGCCGGCAAACGCGAACGCAAGGGCAGCACATCGACCTGCCGTTCGCGCAGCAAACGCCGCAACACCGGAATATATCGCAGGCTGAACAACGATTTTTTGCCGATCGGCAGGGTAATGTGCTCCGCACCCAAGGCCAGCAATTCCGCCACCAAACGCCCGCCGCCCGACACCACAATCGCGCGATGCCCCGCCGCGATCAGCGCCTCGGCCATTTCAATCGTGCCGCGTTCCACTCCGCCAGATTCCAGCGCGGGCAAGAGCTGCATCACCGTCATCGGGCGCGGCACGGGCGAGGAGTCAGCGGGCAACATGATGCGTTTTCAATTCCCGTTTTGCACAAGTGCGCCGTATGATACGGGTTTATCTTGAAAAAAAGCTTCGGCCTGGGGATGACATGACCGACAACGCCTTGCTTGCTGCCGTTTCCGCCAGCCTGATCGCCTCGTTTTCGCACGCCGAGCAACGCGAATCGCCCTATCGCCACTGGCGGCTGAGCGCGGTTTTACCACAGACCGTCGCCCACAGCGTGGCCGAGCTGCCGTTCACGCCGCCGGTAATCGACGACACCCACGGCCGCCGCGAGACCCACAACGAATCGCGCCGCTTTTTCGATCAAGAGGCGATTGCCCACTTCCCCGCCTGCCACGCCGTGGCGCACGCTCTGCAATCGCGCCCGGTGATCGACACCATCGAACAGCGCTGCGGGCTGGACTTGACCGGCACCAACCTGCGCATCGAATACGCGCTCGACACGCAAGGCTTCTGGCTGGAGCGGCACACGGATTTGGGGGTGAAAAAATTCACCATGCTCGCCTACATGGCGCCAGACCCCGGCCACGACGACTGGGGCACCGACATTTATCGGGACAAGGAATCTCCGCCTGAGCGCGTGCCGGCCCACTTCAACACCGCCATGATTTTCGTGCCCTCCACCAACACCTGGCACGGGTTTGAACCCCGCAAAATCAACGGTATTCGTCGCACGCTCATCATCAATTATGTGACCGACGAATGGCGCAACCGCCATGAATTGGCCTTCCCGAACGAACCCATCACACGCGCATGACGGCAGACGAGATGACAGGGGGGGAGACGACGGGCGCGCCCCGCCTCTGGATTCTGACCCACGATGCCGTGGGGCTACGCAATCAGGCCGTGGGCTTGGCCGAACACCTCGGCGGTGCATTTGAACAAAAAACCCTGAATCTGACCAAACCCTGGCGCTGGCTGCCGGGGCATTGGGTGCCGGCGGCGCACCGTAAACTCACGGCGGACTCTGCGCAATTGTCTGCGCCCTGGCCGGAGCTCATCATCTCCTGCGGTCGGCTCGGCGCCACCGCCGCGCTGGGCGTGAAACGCGCCTCGGGCGGTAAAACCTTCGTCGTGCATATTCAGAACCCGCAATTGCCACTGCATTTGTTGGATGTGATCGCCCCGCCCGCGCACGATGGCTTACGCGGCGCGAATGTGTTCCCGACCCGTGGCGCGCTGCATCATGTCACGCCGGAAAAAATCGCCGCCGCACTGGCCGAACAGCAGGCCATTCACCCGGATTTGGCCGCCCTGCGCGCCCGCCAACCGATTCTGGGTGTGCTGATTGGCGGCAGCAATGCCACCGCCACCCTCACGCCCGCCAAAAGCCAGCAACTCATTGCGCAGCTGATGACGACCGCCGCGCAGCACGGCGCGCATTTGTGGCTCACCGCCTCGCGGCGCACGGGGGACGCCAACTTGGCAGCGATGCGGGCGGCGCTCGCCGGCAGCGGCCATTGGCTGTGGGACAACCACGGCGCGAACCCCTACCACGCGATTTTGGGGGCGGCGGATTATTTGATTGTCACCGGCGATTCGGTGTCGATGGTGTCCGAGGCCGCCTCGACCGGCAAACCCGTGTATACCTTGGATTTCGATGCCTATTCAGGCCGGCTTCAGGCATTCCACCAACGCCTTCAGCACGAGGGCGTGACCCGTCCGTTCGCGGGTGAATTGGCGCGGTGGCACTACGAACCGGTCAACGACACCCCGCGCATTGCCGCGCTGGTGCGCGAACGCTTGGCGGCGCATCAAGCCCGATTCAACGCGGATCGACACTGAACGGAATTTTCGCCAGAAAATTGCCCTGCGTGCTGGACAGCGACAGCAGCGCCACCCAATCGGTGCGCGTGGTCGTGCAGACCGGCAGGATGATGGTTTGCGCATACGCGCCATCGGCGGCGCGGTTCAGCGGATATTGATTCACGCCCATGTCCATGCCGATCATCTGAAAATCGACCGAAACCGCGCCCAAGTTTTTCGCTAACTCAGCGCTCGGCGTCGCCGTGAACACGAATTTATGCAGCGGGACGATGCGGTCGGGCGCGCGAAGGGTCATCGTACCCAGCGTGCCGACGGTCACGGTGCAGCCCTCGCCCTTCAGCGTGCAATCAGAAGGCAGCGTCAGCGGAATCAGCGGCCCCGACACCGGGGCATCCACGCTCAGCGAGCTCGGGCGATGGCTCCACACCAAGCTCAGCAGCGCCAGCACGATGAATGACCCCAACAACCAGCGCGCTTGCTTCATCGACATGGCATCTTCCTCGGATTTGGGTTCAGGGCTGGCTCGGCAACAAAGGCAGCGGATCGACCGGCTCACCGTTGTGCCGAATCTGGAACAGCAGGCTGCCCTGCGGATCGGTCGAGCGGCTATCGCGCCGCCCCATGGTGGCGACGGTTTGCCCCGCCGTGACCATTTGCCCCTCTTTAACGAGCAAACTTTGGTTATAACCATAAGCGGTTAGCCACTCAGAATCATGCTTAATAAT
>DYMR01000119.1 GCA_020721485.1 Halothiobacillus neapolitanus
ATCAGCCCGATGACCTGACGGCTCAGACCACCTACTCTAACTCCAAGACTCATGGCTACTGCTCACTCCAAAAAAACTGCCCTACGGCAGTAGGTCAACGGCCAAGGCCACACTGAAGAACTCAGTGGATCAGGCCACCGCATTCGTAAAGGCGTCGGTTTCAGTCAACGCCTCGAAATTCACAATCGGCAACCAGTCGTTGTCGATCCAAGCTTCCCGCTGCACGCCCAAAAGCCGCGTTTGACTGACCGGCCGCTCGGCGCTGTACGGGATTTGACGAATCCCATACGAACGATCAATCAAAAAGGCGGCGTGCACTCGATGAGTTTTGGCCAGAAACACCACGGAATGCCGACTCGGCTCCGCCGGATGTTCATAGAAGAATTGAGACAAATCGTAAATTCCGGTCAGCTCGCCCCGCATGTTGGCCAAGCCAATCACCCAAGATTTAGCGCCCGGCACACGCACTTGTTTGGGGGGCGGAAGAATGGCGCGCACTTGAATCAAAGGCACCAGCATCCGCTGGCCGCCCGCGCGAAACAGCACGGCCTGCCAAGTCGATTCCACCTGATCGGTTTTGGGCATGCCCACCGCGTGGGTCTTGGCCTCCGTGTCGATCCAGCGCAGATATTCGAAGAAATTCACGAGCACCTCCCTGACCACTTCCTTGGCGCTGGACTCAGGCCAGAACCGACCCGAGCACGCCCATCAAATCGGCCTCTTTGACCGGCTTGACGAGATAGTCTTTCGCCCCTTGGCGCATGCCCCAGATTTTGTCTGTTTGCTGATCTTTGGTCGTCACGATAATGACGGGTATGTGCGAGGTGTCCGGATTTTTATTCAGCTCGCGCGTGGCTTGAAAGCCATTCATGCCCGGCATCACCACATCCATCAGCACCGCGTTGGGCTGCACCCGTTTGACGAGCGCTACGCCATCTTCCGCGTTTTTCGCCACGGAGACCTGATGACCATGCCGCTCCAGCATGGTTTGCAGAACATAAACCTCGGTGGGTGAGTCGTCGATTACCACAATATGTGCCACGGTCGTCTTTCCTTAAGCGTGTGTGTGAAGCAAACCCTGCATCGCGCCGGTGTTGGCGCAGTGAGTCGTTCAGGCGGCTTGCGAGTGCCCGGCATGGGCAAAGCGCGCGATGGCGCCGAACAGCTCTTCACTGGTGAAGGGCTTAGTGAGATAGTCGGAAGCGCCCACGATATTACCGCGCGCCTTGTCGAAAATGCTGTCTTTACTCGACAACAGAATCACCGGCGTTTGGGCGAAGCGGGCGTTGTGTTTGATGATGGCGGTCGTCTGATAGCCATCCAGACGCGGCATGAGAATGTCGATGATGACGACATCGGGCGAGAAGTCGCCGATTTTGGCCAGGGCGTCGAATCCATCGACGGCGCTCTCGATCTGGCAACCCGCCTTCGACAACAGGGTATCGGCCGTGCGGCGGATGGTTTTGCTGTCATCGACGATCAACACCTTCAAGCCAGGGAAGCTGAAAGTGCTGGCGGCTGAATCCATCGAATTTTCCATGGTGGCATACCCGTTTAGTTATACCGCTCACACAAGAGCGAGTGTTCATGAATCCTGTGCGCTGAATGTACCCCATGCCCGCAAGCTTTGGCAATCGGGCAGCCGTCAATAAGTCGCTTGCCCGCCACGCATGACCGCCCAATCCGCAGAAAAACCCCCACAAAACACCGCCACAACAGGAATTTCTGAAAATAGATTCGGCCAAAATAACGCGCGCCCGTCGCGGGACGGATGCATCGCCTGCGCAACAATTCCGCGCTGGCCTGCTAGACTCAGCCGCCTTCGGCTGGAATCCGGTTTCAGCCCACACCCCCGCATTGACCCAAGACCAAAGAAACCAAGACCTAAGGCCGTTCATGCACTCCACTCCGCGCGCACCCCATCCCGAACTCGACGCCCATTACTGCGGCCCGCTGCTGGAAATCGAATCGCACATCATCGGCCATCACCGGCAGATCGAGGCGTGGTTCCGCAAACAGTGGCTCAAATCGCCCGCGCCGTTTTATACCTCGGTGGATTTGCGCAATGCGGGCTTTAAGCTCGCGCCGGTCGATACGAATTTATTCCCCGCCGGATTCAATAACTTAAACCACATTTTCGACCCGCTGATGGTGCAGGCGATTCAAGCGGCGGTGGAACACACTTGCCCGGAAGCGCGCGACATTCTCATCATCCCCGAGCGCCATACCCGCAATCTGTTTTATCTGGAATCGCTCGCCGCCCTGGTGTCGTTTGTCGAATTAGCGGGCTTTGGCGTGCGCATCGGCTCGCTGGATCCGCTGGATGCGCCGGTGGAATTCACCTTGCCCTCGGGTCGCCGACTGATGCAATACCCGATCCAACGGATGGGGCGGCGGATTGAAGTCGATGGTTTTTCACCCTGCACGATTTTGCTGAATAACGACCTTTCCGGCGGCGCACCGGCGATTTTGGACGACTTGGAACAAACCGTGATGCCGCCCGTCACGCTCGGCTGGTGGCGCCGTTCCAAGTTCGAACATTTCTCGATTTATCAAACGCTCACGCAAGAACTGTGCGCCTTGATCGGGCTGGACCCGTGGTATCTCACCCCACTGATGCGCGATTGCGGCCAAATCGATTTTCTTAAACGCAGCGGCGAAGACTGCTTGGCGCGGCAGGTCGGAGAACTCTTGGCGGAAATTCAAGCCAAATACGACGCGCACGGCATCACCGAACGCCCGTTTGTGGTGATTAAGGCCGATGCCGGCACCTACGGCATGGGCGTTATGACGGTGCAATCGGCGGAAGAAATCACCGGCCTGAATCGCAAGCAGCGCACCAAGATGAGCACCAGCAAAGAGGGCTTGGACATCAAGCGGGTGCTGATTCAAGAAGGCATTCACAGCTTCGAGAAAGTCGCCATCACGCCCGACGGCGAACGATCCGTTGCCGAGCCGGTCATCTACATGGTCGATCATTTCGTCGTCGGCGGGTTTTATCGCGTGCATACCGAAAAAGACATCAACGAGAATTTGAATTCGCCCGGCGCCGCCTTTGTGCCCTTGCCGTTCAACGAATCGTGCAGCCTGCCCTCGCCCGAGGGCGGGCTCGACAGCGAACGCAACCGGCTGTATGTGTACGGCGTCGTCGCGCGCTTGGCGCTGTTGGCTGCCGCCCACGAGCACTTGAACAGCCGCCAGCCCTTGGCCGCAACGGCTTGACCCGAATAGAACCCCAGATAGAGTCCCAGATAAAACCCCGGACAGACATGAGCCCCACTGCATGCGCATAACCCTTGGCGTGGTGATGGATCCGATCGACCGGATCAAACCCTACAAAGACACCTCCTTCGCCATGCTCTTGGCCGCCCAAGCGCGCGGCTGGCGCGTGTATTACCTCGAACCGAATTGGCTATATGCCGAACAAGGGCGTGCCAAGTCGCGCGCGCACCCGATCACGGTGTTTGATCGCCGCGATCAGTGGTTCGAGCTCGGCGCGGCCGAAACGGTCGATTTAAGCGTGTTCGACATCGTCATTCAGCGCCAAGACCCACCGGTGGATGTGAATTACCACAGCGTGACCGCGTTGCTGGCACTGGCCGAACAAGCCGGCGTGCTCGTCGCGAATCGCCCCAACGCCCTGCGCTCGGCCAATGAGAAATTGCTCGCGCAGGAATTTCCCGCCGTTTGCCCGCCCACGCTCGTCACCCGCGAGGCGGCGGCGATTCGCGCCTTTTTGGCCGAACACGGACACATCGTGCTCAAACCGCTGGACGCGATGGGCGGCAGCTCGGTATTTCAACTGCAAGCCGGCGATCTCAACACCGAAGTCATCATCGAAACCATGATCGCGCAGGGCTTAATCATGGTGCAGCGGTTTCTGCCGGCGGTGCGCGAAGGCGACCGGCGGATTTTGTTGATTAACGGCATTCCGGTCGATCACGCCCTGCTGCGCACCCCGCAAGACAGCGATTTTCGCGCCAATCTCGCGGCGGGCGGGCGCGGCACGGTGGTGCCGCTGCGGGCGCGGGATCGGGAAATTGCCGCCCTCGTCGGCCCGGCACTGGCCGCACGCGGGTTCTGGTTTGTCGGGCTGGATGTCATCGGCGAACACCTCACCGAAATCAATGTCACCAGCCCCACTTGCGCGCGGGAAATCGACGCCGTGTGCCGCAACGATCCCGCCGGGCAGTTTTTGGATTTTCTGCGCGACCGGCTGGCCGAGCGCCGCGCCGGGGTTCACCCATGAATCCCCGATTAACCCCATGAATCGCCGCCATTTTCTCAGCGCGCTCACCGCCGCCCCACTGTTGCTGGCCGGGTGCAGCCGCCAGCCGGTCTTGGTCGAAGAAGGCTTCATGGTCTTCAACATGCCGATGACCCTGCGTTTTGCCAACGAACCCGCCGACAAAATCACGGCCGCCGTCAACACTGCCGCCGCGATTGTCGAACCGCTGTATCGCCGCATTCATCCGTGGAAGCCGAGTGATCTCACCCGTTTCAATGCCACGCTGGCCGCGCAGGGCGAAGCCACCGCCACGCCGGACATTCTCGATTTGATCGCGATTTCCCGCACCCTGTTCGACGCCACCGACGGCGCGTTCGATCCCAGCATTGGCGCACTCATCGCCGCTTGGGGCTTTCACGACAGCCATGTCACCACGCCGCACCCGCTGCCGAGCGATGCCTTTCTTGATGCGTGGCTCGCCGATCGGCCGTCCATGAACGACATCTCCGTGCACGGCAGCACGGTGCGCACCACCAACCGCCGCGTGCAATTCGATTTCAACGGCTGCGCGGAAGGCTATGCCGCCCACCTCGTCATGGCGCAAATCGAGCGCCTCGGCGTGAAAAACTGCCTGTTCGATACCGGCGGGGATTTATTCATGATCGGCCAAGCCGGCGATAAACCCTGGCACTTGGCCATCGAAAGCCCGGTCGGCGGCGATGTGCTGTGCAGTATTGATCTCTCCGGTCACAGCCAGCCGAACGGGCATCAGTCGCTCAACAGCTCCGGCAATTACGAACACCGCTTCATCTACAAAGGCGAAGCCTATTCGCACATCATCAACCCCCACACCGCCCGCCCGGTGCGCCGCGTGGCCGGCAGCACCATCTGGGGGCACCACTACCCCATCTGCGACGGCGCGACCAAGGGCGCCATGCTGCTCGAACCGGCGCAAGTCGGCACAATGGCCGAGCGGCTCCACCTCAGCGGCGTGCTGTATATGCAAGATAATGGCGAACTGTGGCTGGATGCCGGCATGCGCCGCCATATCCAACCGATCGCCAAAAAAGTAGACTGGGCGGCGACCCACACCATCCCCACGGCCATCCCCACGGTGGGAAATTAGAGTTTCTCGGCAGAAACGCCACAGCAGCAACGCAGGGAGCGTCAGCAATCACCATGGATCATTGGGTACTCGATCAAAACCAGCACCGCAGCGACCGCCGACTGATGACCGCCCTGATCGCGGCACTGGTGATTCACGCGCTCATTCTCTCGATTGCATTTATTCGCCCCGCCCCGCCGCCGCCCTTGCCGCAGCCGATTGAGCTGACGCTGGATGCGCCGATTGCCGCGCATTCCCGCGATGCCACGCCGAACCCCAGCGCACCAACCAACGCGCCACCCACCCAACAAACGCTGGCCAGCAAATCTGGCGCCGACACCGATACCGTGCAGCAAATCAAGCCCGGCGCGGGCATCGAAAACGCCGGCAACCAAGGCCAAAGCACCACGCCCACCACCGCGCCCGCGCCCGACACCTTCAACCAGCTCAACCAAGCCGTCAGCCAATCCCTGCGCACCGGCTACATGACCAGCCAAACCCGCGACGGCCCCGCTGGCGCCTACCTCACCGCATGGAAACGCCAGGTCGAACGCTTCGGCAACAGCCACTACCCGCCCGAACTCGTGAGCCGCAACATTTCCGGCAAGTTGATTCTGGCCGTCACCATCAACAAAGATGGCCACATTCTCGACATCGCCATTCAGCATTCTTCCGGCAACCAAGCCATGGATTACGCCGCCCGCCGGCTGGTGCAGCTTGCCTCGCCCTACCCCAAATTCCCGCCCGCCTTGGCGGCGCAGTTCGATCAAATCGTCATCACCCGCACCTGGTTGTTTTCCAGCGGGCACGAAGTCAGCACGGACGC
>DYMR01000120.1:0-3796 GCA_020721485.1 Halothiobacillus neapolitanus
GTTGAACAATGGTTTCAACAGCCTGTTAAAGCAAGCCAAGGATGGCTTGCCCGAAAATCAAGCACCGTAAGTGCTTGATTTTCGCCCATCGTGACGGGCGCGTACCGGAACGATGGGGTTGAAAAAAGACAGGGAAGTCTTTTTTTCAACATCACGCTAATGGAGATTTCGAATGAAACAACCCACCGCGCATTGGGTGCTTTTGCATGGCTTGGGGGCGGAGCCGGATGATTTGCGTCCGGTCGGGCAGATGCTCGCGGCGCTGGTGCCGGGCATGGCGTGGCAGATTCATACGCCCGCCGCACCGCTCGCGCCGGTGTCGCTCAATGGCGGCTGGGTGATGCCGAGTTGGTTCGATATTTACGGCATTGAGCCGACGGCGGCGGTCGATGAGGCCGGGATCGCGGCGGCGGCGGCGCGGGTGGCTGCGTTGATCGACGCGCTGCCGCCCGACGAGCCGGTGTGGTTGGGCGGCTTTTCACAGGGCGGGGTGGTGGCCTTGCATGCGGCGAGCCGGCTGCGGCGCCCTTTGGCGGGGCTGGCGCTGTTGTCCACTTGGTTGCCGAATGCGGCGGCGTTCGTCTGGCCGGCGGACGGTGCGGCGTGGCCGATTTTTGTGGCGCACGGTACGCAGGATGACATCGTGCCGGTGGCGGCTGCCGAGCGTTTGGTGACGCGATTGCGTGCGCTGGGCGCGACGGCGGTTCGTGCGCAGAATTACCCGATGGCGCACCAGATTTGCCCCGAGGAGTTGGGCGATTTGGCGGCGTGGTTGGCGCCGCCTGCCCGTTCAGTCGTGGCTTAGGTCGTCGAGCGTGAGCTCAAATCCCTTGAGGAAGTGGTCGAGGAAGTACGACACGGCGGGGAGTTGTTCGGCGGCGGCATCGAGTTTTTCCTTGAGATACTCCTCGGCCTTGCGAAATTCTTGATTGCCGGCGAATTTTTCTTCCATACATTTCAGATACGCCGATAGGGAATCGGCCGCTTTGACCACGCGCGCGACGGCGGGCTCGATGTGCTCGCTTTCGATCACGCGGGCGAATTCGGCTTGCAATGCCTCGGGCAGCAGGCGGGTGAGTTTGCGTTCAGCGTGGGCTTCGAGGGCTTTGTACGAATCGAGAATGTCTTTGCGGAAGTATTTGATGGGCGTGGGCAAATCGCCGGTGATGATTTCCGAGGCATCGTGATACAGCGCGACGGTCACGATGCGGCCGATGTCGTTTTTTTCGCCGTAGAGCGTGTTGCCGATGACGGCGAGCCCGTGGGCGATCATCGCCACTTGCAGGCTGTGCTCCTGAATGTTTTCGGCGCGGGTGTTGCGCATCAGCCCCCAGCGCACGATGTATTTCATGCGGGCGAGGTAGGCAAAAAAATGGCTTTGATCGGGAGCGGTCATCGGGCGGCCTCGGCGGAACGGGTGAATCCAATGTCGCGCAGGTGGTCGAAACTGCGCACGGCGAAGCTGTCGGTCATGCCAGACACCATGTCGGTGAGTAGCTGCGCTTCGCGGTAGCGCAACGGCATCGGGTTGCGCGGGTCTTCAAAGACGCGGCGGTAATTTTCGGAAATTAATTGATAGAGATAGCTGGACAGCGGGGATTGGCGCGCGCTGGCGGGGTTGGCCGGGTCTTTTCGGTCGGTGATGGCCGTCCAGAAGGCGTCCATCAGGCCATGAATCACTTCAAAGCCGGTGAGTTCGATTTTCAACACGGATTTGTGCCGATACACATGCTGCCAGTTGCAGGCTTTGAGCGCGGCGAGCAGCGGCCCGGCGGGCGAGGCATGCAGTAACTCCTCGTTAAATTGCTGCTGTGCGATGGCCGGCAAATGGGCGATGAAACTGCTGGCCACCGCTTGCATCAAGGCGCCCATCGCGCGGATGCGGAAGGTTTGCATCGAAATATCATTGAGTTCTGCCGGCGACAGGCCGGCGGAGCGGTAGTGGCGGTGCTCGGCTTCGGCCAGGCGGCACACCTCGGTCACCACCGGGTCGTTTTCTGCGTGATGGCGCAAAAACGCCAGAATATCGGTGAAGGAAAGCAGCCCTTTTTTGACCGCATCTTCGGCATCCAGCACGGAATAGGCGATGTCGTCGCAGGCTTCGAGCACCCAGGTCAGCGGGTGGCGCTGACCGGGCATGAGGCCGGTGGCGGCCTGGACTTCCAGCACCAGCGCTTGTTCGGATTGGAAAAATCCGTGCTTTTTGCGCAGCACGCTGCGGCGGTCGCAGGCATCGCTGGCGGTGGGGTATTTAATCAGCGCGGCGAGCGTGGCGACGGTCAAGTTCAGGCCGTAATCGTCGTTGATGAGTTGCAGTTTGGTCAGCAGCCGCAGGGTTTGGGCATTGCCTTCAAACGCGAGAAAATCTTGCCGCATGGCCGGGGTCAGGCCGAGGCCATCGGGCAGCACGCGGGCGGCGTTCGTGGCGAACCAGCGGCTGATGGCCGCCTCACCCTGATGCCCGAACGGTGGGTTGCCCAAATCATGCGCGAGGCCGAGGGTGGCCAGCAGCGCGGGCACCTCGCGGCGGGCGATCGGCAGGTCGGCGGCCAGCCCCCGATTGAACACGAGATCGATTCCGACTGAGCGGGCGAGGTTCGCCACCTCATGCGAATGCGTCAAGCGCGTGCGGACGCTGTCGCCGCGATCCAGCGGAAAGACCTGGGTTTTATCGGCCATGCGCCGCACCGGTGTGGAAAACAGCACGCGGTCGTAATCGCGCTCGATCTCGGCACGCGTTTCGGTGGCGAATAACGGCGGCGGCGTGCTGCTGGGGCGGCGCCGCGCCGGATTCAACCACTGCGCCCAGCGTGCCGAAGCGTCATCGCGGGCGGGCGGGCGGGCATCGGGGAGAATCAGGGTCATGGGGTGTCTCGGGATCAAACGGCGGCGGCGGTGGGGAATCCCCGTATTTTCCGGCATCATCCCACGAACGAAAACCAAAGAGGACGCGCAGCATGAAAATCGCCCTGATCGGCATGGGGTTAATGGGGCGCGCCATCGCCCAGCGGTTGCACAGCCAAGGCGCGGAGGTGACAGGGTATAACCGCTCGCCCATCGCGGCGCTGCCCGGCGTGGTCGTGACACAACACCTGGCGCAGGCCGTTGCCGAGGCCGAGATCGTCTGGGTGATGCTGGCAGACGCGGCGGCTTGCGATGCGGTGCTCTGCGCACACGGCGCGTCGGCTCTGTTCGCGGGAAAAACCCTGTTGAACGGCGCCACCATCGCCCCGGACGAGTCGCGCCAGTTGGCGGCTTGCCTCACGGCGGCGGGCGCGCGCTATCTGGAAACGCCGGTGCTCGGTTCAACGCCGCAGGCAGAGAGCGGCAGCTTGCAAATTTTGACCGGCGGCGATCCGGCGGACTTTGCCGCGATCGAACCCGTGTTGCGCGGCTTGGGCACGCCCACCCTGTTCGGCCCGATCGGTCAGGGTGCGGCGGTCAAGCTCGCCATGAATCAGCTCATTGGCAGCTTAACGGCGGCGTTTTCGATGAGCTTGGGCTTGGTGGCGCGGGAAGGCGTCGCGGTACCGCAATTCATGGAAACCCTGCGGCACAGCGCGCTGTACGCCCCCACTTTCGACAAAAAGCTCGCGCGCATGCAAGCGCGGGACTTTGTTCCGGCGAACTTCCCGCTCAAGCATTTACAGAAAGATATTCGCCTATTCGCCGCCGCTGCCGCCGCGCGGCAGATCGACACGCGCCTGATCGACACTTTGGGCGAACTGCTGGCGGCACGGGCGCAGGATGGCCACGCGGAGGACGATTACAGCAGCTTATTTGGGCAGATCGTGCC
>DYMR01000120.1:3896-6135 GCA_020721485.1 Halothiobacillus neapolitanus
GCTTTGCTGCCGATCTGTTCGATCAGGGTCAGGGCGAAATCCATCGCGGCGCCGGGGCTGCGGCCGGTAATGAGTTTGCCGTCCACTTCGACCGGGTTTTGGGTGATGGTTGCGCCCGCTTGTTCGTGATCGGCCAAGGCGCCGGGGTAGTGGGTGATGCGTTTGCCGCGCGTGAGCCCCGCTTTGGCGAGCACTTTGGGCGCGGCGCAAATCGCGGCAACCCAACGACCGGCGGCGGCTTGGGTTTTGAGCAGGGCGATGACCCGGTCATCCGCCGCGAGGTGGTCGGCGCCTGGCTGGCCGCCCGGCAGTACGACTAAATCCACCACGGCTTGTTTGTTGAGTAGGGCGAGGTTGCCATCGGTGACGATCCGGGTGCCGCGCGCGCCGGTGACTTCGTCTTCGCGCAGGCTGATGACGCTGATTTGGAATTTGGCGCGCCGGAGCAGATCGATGAGGGTCACGGCTTCCAGCTCTTCGAAGCCGGGGGCGAGCAGGATCAGGGCTTTGGGGGACATGGGGGAACTCCTGTTTTGATTCCTGTGTAAATGATTCGACCCGGAAAGCTTATCGCGTCCGGGTCGAATTTGCAGGACAGCGAATCGCTGCCCGTTGTGTGGAAATTCGTCGCGTTATTTTGCGGCGTGTTTTTTGTCCCGCTGCGCCATGATCGCCATGCCTTTGAGCAGGCTCAGCCCTTCGTACAACTGGTAGTCGGTTTCGACCAGCGGCTTGCCCTCGGTGTCGAGCATTTGCTTGATCGGCTGGGCGGGCACGGCGGCTGAGTCGTCCTTCTTGTCACCTTTTTTCTCGTCGCCTTTTTTCTCGTTCGGATTGCCGAGGTGGCCGCTCAAATCGGCTTCGCGGATGTTGAACACCTTGTCGATGTCCGTCACTTTCAGTTGATGCACTTCGACATCCGGCGTGATGCCTTTGCCCTGAATCGAGCGGCCAGACGGGGTGAAGTACAGCGCGGTGGTCAGGCGCAGTGCGCCGCCGTTCGACAGCGGCATGATGGATTGCACCGAGCCTTTGCCGAAGCTGCGTTCGCCGGCGATGAGCGCGCGGCCATCGTCTTGCAGTGCGCCCGCGACGATTTCCGACGCCGACGCCGAACCGCCGTTAATCAGCACCACGATCGGCGCGCCGTTCAGCATGTCGCCTTCGTGCGCTTTGAAGCTCATTTTTGAATCGGCATCGCGGCCATTGGTGTACACGATCAGGCCGCTGTTGACGAAGGTATCGACCACGCCGACCGCCGCTTGCAGCACGCCGCCGGGGTTGTTGCGCAGGTCCAGCACCAAGCCTTTGAGCGGCTGATTGTCGTTGTCTTTAATCAATTGCTTGATCGCGTCGTGCAGTTGTTCGCTGGTGTCGGACTGGAATTGCGCGATGCGCACATAGCCGAAGTTCGGGTCGAGCATCCGCGCCTTGACGGATTTCACATTGATGATCGCCCGTTCGAGGGTGACATCGAACGGTTTGTCTTTGCCCTCGCGCACGAGGGTCAGGGTGATTTTGCTGCCCGGATCGCCGCGCATCAGCTTGACGGCTTTTTCCAAATCCAGCCCTTGGGTGAACTCGCCGTTGATTTTGACGATGCGATCGCCGGATTTAATGCCCGCTTTCTGCGCGGGGGTGTCGTCGATCGGCGCGATGACGGTGAGCACCTTGTCTTTCATGCCGACCTGAATCCCCAGCCCGCCAAACTTGCCGGTGGTGGTTTCTTGCAGGTCTTTGAATTCGGCCTTGTCGAGATAATTGGAATGCGGATCGAGGCGGTCGATCATGCCGCGAATCGCGTTATCCATCAGGGTTTTATCGCTCACGGGATCGACATAATCGGCCTTCACGCGGGTCAGCACATCGGTGAAGGTGCGCAACTCATTCAACGGAATGCTGTTATCGGTGGCGGTGTTGGCCGCGTCGTCCTTATCCGCCACGGCGTTAATCGCGATGGCGACCGAAAAACCGAAGACGGCAGCAACGCCCAAGGCAGAAGTTTTGCGCAACCAGTGAGCCATGAAAAAAGATACTCCAATGGATAAAAGTGGGGGGCCATGATGAAAACAGACTTGACGCCTGTGACCAAAAAACCGCCCCGAGGTTCGTCACGGTTCGCGACGAAACGATGCCCGCAGCATAGCAAGGAAAATAAGGCTTCGCGTGCGGGGCATGATTGCGCCCCCTATCAGGATGTTGAAAAAAGACTTCCCTGTCGTTTTTTCAACCCCATCGT
>DYMR01000121.1 GCA_020721485.1 Halothiobacillus neapolitanus
AAAAAACCCACTTCGACAGCGGCACCCGCACCACCCTCACCGCGCTAAACGCCGCTGAACGCATCGAGGAAATTGCCCGCATGATGGGTGGCGTGGCGATTACCGAACAAACGCGCAAACTCGCGGCGGAAATGCTGACGCGGGGGCGTTAACAGGCGGTTAAAGAACCGCCGGTTAGGGTGGGGATGAAGTCCGATACTTAGGGGTAGGATCCCCCTTCCCTTGAGGGGGGCGAAGCGGGTCGCGTTGCCCCGCGACCCCGGACGGGTTGGGGGGGGTGAAACATAATACTCCGGGCGGGATACCCCAACCGCCGGCTAAGACCACAACTCCAGCGGCGCATAGTTCACCAACGCGCGCAGAATATCCCCGCGCGTGACGATGCCCGCCACCCGCCGTTCGGCGTCCATAATCGGCAGGCCGCGAATGTCCTGCGCGAGCAGTACGCGCGCCAGTTCGCGGATATTGGTGTCGAGGGTGGCGGTGAGTACCTTCGGGTTGGCGATGGTCATCACCGATTGCGGTGCCAAATCGGCAAACCGCACGCGCTGACGGCTGATGTCGCCCTTGGTGGCGATGCCCACCAGCTGTTCGCTGGCGTCGATGATCGGCACGAGGCCGATGCCGTAGCGATCGAACAGCGCGCGCAAATCACCGATACTGCCTCCCGGCGGCAGCGCAAAGACGGGGGTGGTCATCAACTGGCTGGCGAGCACAATGGGGCGGCGTTCGTCCGTGGCGGCGCGCACGGCCCCATAGGCCGAGAGCCGTCCGGAACGCCCACGCTGGCTCGATGAATCCCGCAGGGAATTGGGGCGCGGCGGCGGCTGGCTCAAGCCGTTATCGGCCGTGCGCGATTCCTCGCTGCGGGCGACGGGCTCAATCGCTCGGGGCGCCGCATTCATCACCGGCTGAATCAAGGCTTGGTTGAGCGTGAGTTGATCGCTCACGCCGGGCCCGAACACGACAAAACTCATGGCACCTCACCCTTGTGGCGGGCGCCGCGTCGCTATCGCGCTGCGGTTTTCGCTCGCCCCCATTGTTCCAGTTCATCCAGCAACCGTTGAGTGGTTGCACTTAAATCCGGCGCGGCGCGTTCAACCGCCAGCGCTTCAAAAAAGCTCGGCAAGCCCTTGGGCGATTGCCATTGCGCACGCACCCAATCGGCCCAGTCCGCCCGCGCCGAGGCGGCGAGTGCCGAGGGCCAATGCCGCGCGACGAAGCGGGGCACCAACGCCGTTAAGCGGGCGTCCTGCCAATCGGCGGCCAACAACTGAGCCAAGGCCGGCGCCAAAGCCTGCGCAAGCGTTTCCGCCGGGGCGCCCTCCGCGCGTGTTCGGGCGTGATCGAAGG
Source organism: Halothiobacillus neapolitanus (assembly GCA_020721485.1). GTDB lineage: Bacteria > Pseudomonadota > Gammaproteobacteria > Halothiobacillales > Halothiobacillaceae > Halothiobacillus > Halothiobacillus neapolitanus_B. The sequence goes on from DYMR01000121.1 coordinate 1,354, forward strand.
CGCGGCCAAATTGATCCAATCGGCTGCGATCTTGCCGATCAAGAAATCCGTCGTACAACGCACACTCGGCCATTTTCGGCGCGAACTCTGTCGATAGTTCCATGACTGCACGCAATTTATCGGCCATTTCCGGCAGATATTGAGTCACCAGGGATTGATGCTGCCGCAGGGCGGATAAATCCAGCCGCAAGCGCTCGGCCACGCCCGCTTCATTCACCAGCGCATAGGGCGCCACCAAGGGGACGCGATTGAGGTGTAACAGTTTGATTGGTAAACGAATGGTGTCACTCGCCGCATCGCCGCGCACAAAGCGCGCCGCCGCCAATGCTTCGACCGATTCCTCCAGCAGGCGGGTGGGATCCGCGCGCAAATCCCACAAAATACGCTGGGTTTTTATCCCCTGCGGCACGCCCAAGTTGGCAAAAACCGAGGTATTGCCGTCTGCGGTGGCAATCATCGGGGAAACATGCACAAACCCCGTGCGGCGCTGGGGATGATCGACAAATTCAGCCACCGCCTGCTTGTTGCGCAGGCTCAGCAGATACGCGACCAGTTTGGGTTGGGCGCGCTGACACAATGCCAGCACATCGCGGGTGGCGCGCACATCCGCCAAGGCATCGTGCGCGCCCACATGGGCGATGCCGTTGGCCGCCGTGAGGGCTTCCAGTCGCAAGCTGGGCACCCCCGCCGCATCGACCGGCCAGCAGATGCCATCGGGTCGCAGCGCCCGCAGCGCCCGCGCGCAATCGAGCACATCGAAACGGCTGTTTCCGTCCTGCCATTCATGCCCATACGGTTCGCGCAGATTGCGCCAGAACAGGTAGCGCAGCAGCTCGGCATCAAACCGCAGGCTGTTGAAACCCACCGCGCAGGTGCCCGGTTCGTGCATGAGCGCATGAATCTGCGCCGCAAATTCTGCCTCCGGCAGGGCGCCGAGGGCGGGCAAGGCACTCGGCAGGATGCCGGTGATTCGCGCCGCCGTCGGGTGCATCAGCACTTCGTCGGACAGCTGACAATAAAGCATGACCGGCTCGCCGATCGGGGCGAAGGCTTCGTCGGTTCGCAGGGCGGCAAACTGGACGGGGCGGTCGCAGGCGGGATCCGCGCCGGTGGTTTCAAAATCGTAAAACAGATAATTCACGGATCTTCCTTGCGCACGCGGCGGCGATTAACAGGCTGTTGAACAATGGTTTCAACAGCCTGTTAAAGCAAGCCAAGGATGGCTTGCCCGAAGATCAAGCATCGTAACTGCTTGATCTTCGCCCATCGTTACGGGCGTGTACCGGAACGATGGGGTTGAAAAAACGACAGGGAGGTCTTTTTTCAACATCTTGTTAACTCTAGCACAGCGCCCAGCCCGTTGCGTCACTGGGCTTTGTAGGGATTATTCCACGGCATCCGTGGCGGGGGAATGCCCGGCGGGCGGCGTGTCGCGCACGATGCGCCCGTGTTCGATGCGGATGGGCAGCGGGGTTAGCGCTTCGCCGGGGCAGGGGCCGTGGGTGCAACTGCCGCCGTTGAGGCTGAAGCGGGCGTTGTGGACGGTGCAGCGCAGCATCAGCGCGCCGTCCCGTTCGAGGGTGTAGCCGCGATAGCCGCGCGCCAAGGGGGATCCATTGTGCGGGCAGACATTGCGGAACGCCTGCACGCGCCGGCCATCGCGCACGATGATGATGCTGGGCACGCCGCCGACGGGCGCGACGCCAATCGCATCGGCAGGGCCGAGGTCATCCAGTCGGCACAGGGCGTCATCGGGCGCGGCGGCGGGGTTGAGATCCTCCAGGCCGATCTGCTGAAGTTTGCGTTCGGCGAGGCGCGCGCCGAAGGTGACGGCCTCTGCCCAGCTTTGGCCGATCAGTCGTGCGTGAATGGTGCCGGCGATGAGGGTATCTCCGGCGCCGACGCTGTCCACCGGTTGCCCGATCGGTTCGCTGGGAATGGCGATGGCCTCGGCCAGCGGTTCTTGCACAAACGCGCCGCTGGCGCCCCAGGCGAGGACGCAGACGGCCTGCGGCGCCCAATCGCGGGCGGCGGCGAGCGCGGCTTCCGGCGTGCTCAGCCCGCGCCCTTCGGCAAAGGCGCGGCCGATGAACAGCACATCGGACAGCGGAAATAGCTGCGCGAGGTAGGGGCGTTCTTTTTCGACTTCTAACGAGCGAATCGCCTGCCGCTGCTTGGCCTGCGCCAAGGCCATCATCGCGGCGGTGTCCATGCAGTGCCGCCCTTCAAAATGCAGCCATTCGAACGGGCTTAAATCGATCGCCAAGAATGCATTGAGGTCGAATTCCGGCAAATCGCGGTAGTGCACAATCGTGCGGCTGCCGGTTTTGCGGTTCAGCGTGATGTAGGAAGTCGGCGTGGTGCCGAAGCCGGTGCGGTGGCAGGCGGTGGTATTCAGCCCGCGTGCCGCGAGGGTGTCATGGAGCGTTTGCCCGCCCGCATCCGGTGCCAGCACGGCGGCGAGGTGGCATTGATGGCCGAATTGCGCGAGCACGCTCAGGCTGTTGGTGACATTGCCGCCGGGGGTTTGCCGTTGAGCCAGCGCGCGTTGCTCACTGTCTTCGCGCGGGTAGCCCTCGGTTTCGTTGATGATGTCGAGGGTGGCGATGCCGACGCCGAGAATCGTGGCCATGGTGCGATGAATTCCCCAGTCGAGAAGGGGTGAATTATGCCGCAAGGCCGTGTCGGGTTCCGAATGCCGGCGGCGTTTTTTCGCTCACAGGCTGTTAACAGGATGTTGAAAAAAGACTTCCCTGTCGTTTTTTCAACCCCATCGTTCCGGTACGCGCCCGTAACGATGGGCGAAGATCAAGCACTGACGATGCTTGATCTTCGGGCAAGCCATCCATGGTTTGTTTGAACTTGGCTTGCTTTAACAGGCTGTTCAAACCATTTTTCAACAGCCTGTTAAAACGCGCCAGGTACTGGCTGCACCACCCAGGCGTCGGGCGTGGCGTGCAGAATCAGGCAGCCCGCGCCGCCGTGGGCGCGTACCCGTCCGGCGGCGCCGGGGTTGAGCACCCAAATCGGTTCGTCTTGGTCGATGGCGCGCCAATGGGTGTGGCCGTAGACAATCGCGCGGGCGGTGGGATGTTTGAGCCGCAGTTTTTGGTGGCGCTGGTGCGCGGGGTGCACGCGGTGGCCGTGTTCGACGACGAGTAAGCCGCCCGGCAGTGAAAGGTGGACGGTTTCCGGCAGCGCATCCAAAAGGTGGCGGGTGCCTGCCGGCCATTGGTCGGCGGTGTCGTTGTTGCCGCGCACCGCGAGCACATGGCCGCTTTGCGGGGTGATTTGACGCAGGATGTCGGGGTCGAGAATGTCGCCCGCGTGCACCACCACATCGCAGCATTCCAGCGCGTGCAGCAGGTTGCGTTCGATGCTGCCGTGGGTGTCCGAAAGAATGCCGACACAAACCGAGGGGCGGGCTGCCAGATCCACACATCCTCCTGATTTGTTGTGGGCCAAGGGGTTTATTCAGCACGAATGCCAAAGCTGGCCGGAATGATATGCCGGTTTAGCCGGAATATCGACTGCGCGCCGCGCGCGGGGTTCCCCGGCGGGGCGGGCGGATCAGGCCGGAAAGAGGGTGGCGAGTGCGTCCTGCACATCGCGGGCGACGCGCGCGCCCGGCGGCAGGGCGGTTAAATCTTCGGGGCGGAATTTGCCGGTTTGCACCAACAGGGCGCCCAAGCCGGCGGCCTGCGCGCCGCCAATGTCGCTGTGGACATCGTCGCCGATCAGGGTGATCGACTCCGGCGGCAGGCCGAGCGCGGCGCAGGCGCGGGCAAACACCGTTGCGCCGGGTTTGCCGCAAGCGATGGCGGTGGTGGTGGCGGCCATTTCGAGCAGTCGCACGAAGGGGCCGGCATCGAGGGAAAGCCCGTCCGGTTCCTGAAAATAGCGGCTGTCCGACAGGGAATACAGGCGGGCGCCGGCCATCAGGGCGCGAAACGCGCGGTTGAGGGTGGCGTAGCTGAAGGCGTCGGCGGCATCGCCAATCACCACCGCATCGGGGGATTGGCCGTCGATCAACGGCGGGCAGTGCGCGAAATCTTCGGCCAGATTGGGGTGAATCACGCACAGCGCCCGGTGATTCGCGGCGCAAAGGGCGTCGGCGGCGGCGCGCGCGGGGGTGAGCAGTTGTTCCGGCCGCAGCGCAAAGCCGGCCTGAATCAGGCTGGCGTAGAGCTGGGCGTGGCTCTGGCGGGTGGTGTTGGTCAGCAGGAGGAACGGGATGCCGCGCGCGCGCAGGGTGTCGAGCGCCGCGCGGGCGCCGGGCAGGGCGGCACGCCCATCGGTGAGCACGCCGCCGATGTCAAAAATAATGCCCGCAGGCGGGGGGCGGTTTGGGCTGGGGTCGTGGGACATCGGACACCTCCGAAGATGCGTCGTGCGGTCGGTTCATTTGTGCGGTCGGTTTAATCTCGCGGTGGTCGTTGCGCTTGAAACCGCACGCCCTGTTGGCTGAGCGCCTGCGAGAGCGCCTGCATGGCGACTTCGACGCGCGCCCCCTCGCCTTTGAAGCCTAACTCAATCAGGCGCAGTTGTCCCTGCCGGGTCGGTAGGCTGAACAGCTTGAGCGTGGGGTAGTCGGCCACCAGCCGTTCCATCAGCGGTAACAAATCATTTTCCGAGGCATCGATCGTCCACAGCGCGGCTTCGCGGTAGTCGTGCTGCCCCAACGCA
>DYMR01000122.1 GCA_020721485.1 Halothiobacillus neapolitanus
GACCTCAACCTTGGCAAGGTTGCGCTCTACCAGCTGAGCTATTCCCGCAAACAGGCGCAGGATTATCCGGAGCGAATGCGGTATTGTCAACAGGAATGAGCCCGTTTTCGGTGGCTTTTTTTGCGTGGTTTGTGGCGGGATATGGCTTTGGACGATTCATCAGGAACGCTGTGGACAGTGGCTTTGCCGGGGCCAATGCGGGCGTTGCTTACCTATCGGGTGGCTGTCGAGGCGCAGGCGGGGATGCGGGTGCGGGTGCCGCTCGGTGCTCGGCGGTCGGTGGTGGGGGTTTTGTGGCAGCGGTTGCCGGCGCAGTCGTTGGATTTTGCGGTGAAGCCGGTGGATGCGGTGTTGGATCGGTCGCCGTTATTGTCGGCACACGATGTGCGCTGCGTGGCTTGGGCATCGGAGTATTACCACTTTCCCTTGGGCGAATGTGTGTTGGCGGCGTTTCCGCCGGCCTTGCGTCAAGATAAAGGGCGCGATATGGCGGATGGAGACAGGCCGGGTGGAACTGCTTTGGCGCGGGTGCTGGATCCGCACGGTTGGGTGCTCACGCCAGAGGGCGCTGCGGCTTGGGCGGCGGGTCAGGTTCGGGGCAGTCAGCAAAAGGCGTTGATGTCTGCGCTGTTGGCGTCGCCGGCTGGGGTGTTGGTGGAAGATTTGCCGGCGGTGCCCGCCGCGACGCGGTCGCGTTTGCTGGATTTGGGTTGGGCGGTGGTGCATTCGATGCCTGTCGAGGGGGCTGCGGGCGGGGCGCTGGGGCTGAATTCGGAGTTTCCCGAGATTTCGATGAGCTCGATTGCGTTGAATGCGGCGCAGCAGGCGGCGGTGGATGCGGTGTGGCAGGCGCGGGCGCAGTTTGGGGTTTGGCTGCTGGAGGGGGTGACGGGCAGCGGTAAAACCGAGGTGTATTTGGCGTTGATTGCCGTTGTGTTGCGCGAGGGCGGTCAGGCGTTGGTTTTGGTGCCGGAAATTGGTTTGACGCCGCAGTGGGTGGCGCGTTTTTCGGCACGGTTGGGCTTTGCGCCCACGGTGCTGCATTCGGGTATGGCGGAAGGTGCGCGGCTGCGCGCCTGGCAGGCTGCGCGCACCGGGCGGTCGCGGGTGGTGATCGGGACGCGGTCGGCGGTGTTTCAGCCGATGGCGGCGTTGCGCTTGGTGGTGGTGGACGAAGAGCATGATGTGTCGTTCAAGCAACAGGAAGGTTTTGGCTATCACGCGCGGGATGTGGCGATTTGGCGCGCTCGGGATTTGGGCGTGCCGGTGGTGTTGGGTTCGGCCACGCCGTCCTTAGAATCGTGGCGGAATCGCGCCTTGGGGCGCTATCACGGGGTGTTTTTGCCGCAACGCGCGCGGGCGGGTGCTGCGCCGCCCGTGATGCAGTTGTTGGATGTTCGTCGTTTGCCGATGCAGGCGGGGTTGTCGGCTCCGCTGCGCGCGGCGATTGAGCAACATTGGCAGGCGGGCGGGCAGGTGATGCTGTTTCTGAATCGCCGGGGCTATGCCCAAAGCTTGTTGTGCCACAGTTGTGGCTGGGTGGCTGAGTGCCCGCACTGTGATGCGTTCGTGACTTGGCATCGGCAGGCGCGGCGCTTGCGGTGCCATCACTGCGGCCATGAGCAGGCGGTGCCGACGGCGTGCCCGTCCTGCGCGGCGCCGTTGTCGGCGGCTGGGCTGGGTACGGAGCAGCTCGAAGACGCGCTGGCCGGGTTATTTCCGGGTGCGGGTATTGAGCGGCTCGATCGGGATGCCTTGGCGCGGGTGGGGGAGTTGGATCGGCGTTTGGCGCGGATTGAATCGGGCGAGGCGCAGTTGATTGTGGGCACGCAAATGCTGGTCAAGGGGCATGATTTTCCGGGGGTGACGCTGGTTGCCGTGGTGGATGCAGATCAAGCGTTGTTCGCCAATGATTTTCGTGCGCCGGAACGCTTCGCGCAGCAGTTGATTCAGGTGGCGGGGCGGGCGGGGCGCGCCGCGCGGGCGGGGCTGGTGTTGATTCAAACCCATCAGCCGGAGCATCCGGGCTTGCAGCGGCTGCTGCGCGATGGCTATGGCCCGTATGCCGAGCAGCTTTTGGCGGAGCGCGCGGCGGCGGGCTTGCCGCCGGTTCAGCCTGCGGCGTTGCTGCGCGCCGATGACCCCGATGCCGGCGTGGCGCAGGCGTGGTTGACGCAAATGGCCGAGTGGCTTCGCGCGGACTTTGCCGAACTGGCGGTCTGGGGTCCGGTGCCGGCACCCTTGGCTCGCCGTGCGGGGCGGCATCGGTTTCAACTGTTGTTGATCGCGCCGGATCGCCCGCTGTTGCAGGCGGCGCTGCGCGGTTTGGATGAAGCGTTTGCCCAACGCCGCGTGGGAAAATTGCGTTGGTCGATGGATGTTGATCCGGTCGATATGGCGTAAACTCGGGATGAATCGCGGTACACCGAGCGCGATTGCGAATCCGCAGAAAATAGCGAACACAGAAAACAGCGAAGACACACAAGGAATTTCACATGAAAAAGATCGAAGCCATCATCAAGCCGTTCCGTCTGGACGATGTGCGCACGGCGCTGATGGAAATCGGGCTGAATGGGATGACGGCGACTGAAGTCAAAGGCTTCGGGCGTCAGAAAGGCCATACCGAGCTGTATCGCGGCGCTGAGTATGTGGTTGATTTTCTTCCGAAAATTAAGCTGGAAATTGTGGTTCCGGATGAGAAGGTCGATGCCGTGTTGGATGCGATCATCAAATCCGCGCATTCCGGCAAAATCGGCGACGGCAAGATTTTCATTTTGCCGGTTGAGCGCGCGGTGCGGATTCGTACCGGCGAGGAAAACGACGACGCGCTGTAATTTTTCGGCGCGGGGCGGCTCGCTCTGGGCGGTTTCGGGCGGCTTGGGGCGGGCAAATCACCCTGTGACGAGGATTCCGCCCGGTCGATCCAAGCGAAACGGGGTCAAATCGACCTCGGGTTTTTTTTCCTGAATCAGCGCACTCATCGCCTCGGCGGCGGCGGGTGCCATGGCGAGGCCATTGCGATAAAACCCGGTGGCAACAAATAAACCCGCCACGCTGGGGTGTGCGCCCATCAACGGAATTTCGTCCATCGTGCCTGGCCGCAGCCCCGCCCATTGCTGTGCGACGGAGGCATGCGCCAGATTCGGCCAGAGCGCGACTGCCTTGCGGTGTAACTGCGTTTGCGCCTCCGCTGTGGGGTGTTTGTCGAAACCGGCGTGTTCCACGGTCGAGCCGACCACCACCGAGCCATCGGCGCGCGGGATGAGGTAAATCCCTTGATCCATAATCACCGTGGGCAGCCCGATGCCGGGATTCGCCTCAAAGCGCAGCATTTGGCCGCGCACCGGAAACACTTGGCTGGGCGATAGCCCCGGCACCAACGCGCCGGCCCAAGCGCCTGCCGCCACCAACACGCGATCGGCACATACCGTGCCGTCAGCGGTTTCGACGCCGATAACTCGCTGATTTTCAATCAGTAGCCGTTGCGCTGCCTGCGATTCGAGCAGGCGAACGCCGGCGGATTCTGCCGCTTCCCGCAGGGCGTGCATCAAGCGCGGATTGCGCAGGGTGTGAATTTCCGGCAGCCATAACGCTTCTTGCGGGGGCAGATGGGCGAAATGTGCCGCCGCTGTTTGCCATTGGCCGTTGGGGTGATGTTGCGCCAGCCAGGCATCGACCGTGGCGCGCGATTCCCCGTGGCTGAGCGGATCGAGAATCAGCAATCCCCGTTCGCCAAATTCTGGATCGGTACGCGCCGCGCCGCGCAGGTGGTCGATCCAGCGGGGGTAACGCGCCATGCCGGCGGCGGCCAGGGCCATCACGGAGGGCGGATAACGCCAGCCATACAGCGGGCAGAGAATGCCGCCGCCCGCCCAAGACGCTTCGCGCCCCGTGTGCTGTCGATCCAACAGCGAGACGGACAGGCCGGCCTGTGCGAGATGCCACGCCGTCGCCAGCCCAATCGCGCCGCCGCCGATCACCAAACAGTCATTTTGATTCATGCCCGCATTGTAGGAGATGCGGCGGGGTGCGGGGTGCGCCGTGACTTGTTGCGGGTGAATTAATTCAGGTAACATATCTACAACTGTTCATTTGTTTATTCATTTGCTGAGTACTTTGGGGTATGAATGGCGCAGGCAACCGAAACGCAAGTCATTCAACTGGTGGATGTATTCCGCCTGCTGGGGGACGCCACGCGGCTAAAAATTGTGCTGACCTGTTTGGAGGCACCGATTTCGGTGGGCGAGATTGCCGATACTGTGCAGGTGAGTGCCTCGCTGGTGAGCCATCACTTGCGGTTATTGCGGGCGGCGCGGCTGGTGGTGGCGGATCGGCGCGGCAAACTCGTGTTCTACCGCGCGGCGGATCAGCATGTGGTCGATTTATTGACGGATATGTTGGCGCATGTGAGTGAGCCCGTTTTGGAGCTGGAATAATGTCGTTGCACACCCACGATCACCCGCATGACCACGATCACGGCCACGATCATGGCCACGGCCACGGCCACGGCCACCACCACGCGCCCACCGATTTTGGTCGTGCCTTTCAAATCGCGATTGGCCTGAATATCGGGTTTGTGTTGGTCGAGTTCCTGTTTGGATATTTGTCCCACTCCACCGCGCTGATGGCCGATGCCGGGCACAATCTTTCGGATGTGTTTGCGCTGTTTTTGGCTTGGGGTGCCGCCGGGCTGGCGAAAAAAGCGCCCACAGCCCGATTCAGTTATGGATTCGGCAGCAGCACCATTCTCGCGGCGTTTTTCAATGCCGTGGTGTTGCTGTTGGTGTGCGGCGCCATCGCCTGGGAATCGATTCTGCGTTTCGCCACGCCCGCGCCGGTGATGGGGTTGACCGTGGCGGTGGTGGCTGCGGTGGGCGTGCTCGTCAATGGGGTATCGGCGTGGCTGTTCATGCGCGGCAGCCGGGGGGATTTGAATGTGCGCGGGGCGTATTTGCACATGGCGGCGGATGCGCTGATTTCCTTGAGTGTGGTGGTGACCGGGTTGATTATTCTGGGCACCGGCTGGAATTGGCTCGACCCGCTGATGAGTTTGGTGATTGTTGCGGTGGTGGTGGTCGGCACTTGGGGCTTGTTGCGAGAATCGGTGCAACTGGCGCTGGGCGCCGTGCCGCAATCCATTGATGTGCAGGCCGTGGAGCACTGGTTGACGCAGCAGCCGGGCGTGGCCGGCGTGCACGATCTGCACATTTGGGGGCTCAGCACTGCGCGGGTGGCGTTAACCGCGCATGTGGTGATGCCCGCCGGCCATCCTGGCGATGCCGTGGTGGAAGCGTTACAGCAGGGGTTGCAGGCGCAGTTTCAGATTGCCCACAGCACGCTGCAAATCGAGCAAGGCACCACGCACCCGCACCGATGCAGCCTGATGCCGGGTTAGCATTCTGCTAAATGGCGGCGGCCTTATTCGCCCGAATGATGGGACAAATGCCGTTCGATGCGCCGATCGGGGATGAACCAAAGCAGGGCGGTCGCGACAAAAATCAACTGCGCACCCAGTGGCCAGAAGAACGCCAAGCCAATCGCCAGCACATACAGCAAGGGCGAAATTTTGCCTTTCCAATCGCTGCCCAGCGCATGCTTCAGCACGGAGTTTTCTCCGTCGCTGGCGATGATCGCGCGTTGCAGAATGAAGTACGAAATCGCCGCCATCAACAGCACACCGCCATACACGACAGACGGCAGCGTGCCGAAATGGTTTTCCCCCATCCAGCCGGTGACGAAGGGGAACAGCGACAGCCAGAACAGTAAATTCAGGTTCGCCCACAACACCCCGCCGGACACATGCTTGGCGGCCAGCAGCAGGTGATGGTGGTTATTCCAATAAATGCCGACATACACAAAGCTCAGCACATAGCTCAGGAATACGGGCAGCAGCGGCGCGAGGTCGCTCAAAGAATCCCCGTGCGGCACCTTCATTTCCAGCACCATGATGGTGATGATGATGGCCAACACGCCATCGGAAAATGCTTCTAATCGTGCCTTGCCCAT
>DYMR01000003.1:0-21071 GCA_020721485.1 Halothiobacillus neapolitanus
GTGGCCGGGGGCGGAATCGAACCGCCGACACACGGATTTTCAATCCGTTGCTCTACCAACTGAGCTACCCGGCCAGACAAGGCCGCGAATTAAACGCGATTTGCTGCGGGGCGTCAAGGGGCGTTCGGGGTGTTTTGTGTAATTTGTGGGGCCGTTGTGGTGAAAATGGCTGACGAAGCCGTGGTGCCGTTGTATTCTTCAGCCTCTTAAAAATCATGCTGTGTGTTGCTATGAACAGCCCGCGCCTTGCCGAAGTGTCTCGTCAAACCAATGAAACCCGTATCTCGCTGCGCCTGAATTTGGATGGCCAGGGGCGTGCGGTGTTGAATACGGGGGTGCCGTTTTTCGAGCACATGCTCGATCAAATTGCGCGGCATGGCTTGGTGGACATCGAGCTGACCGCCGATGGCGATTTGCATATTGATGACCACCACACGGTGGAGGATTGCGGCATTGTGTTCGGCCAAGCGCTGGCGCGGGCGGTGGGCGATAAGCGCGGCATCAGCCGGTATGGGCATGCGTATGTGCCGCTTGATGAGGCGTTGTCGCGGGTGGTGATTGATTTGTCTGGGCGGCCGGGGTTGGTGTTTGAGTGTGCGTTCACCCGCGCGTCGATTGGCCGGTTCGAAACGCAATTGGTCGAGGAGTTTTTCCGCGCGGTGGTGAATCACGCGGGGATGACGCTGCACATTGATACGCTGCGTGGCAGTAATGCGCATCATCAGGCGGAGACGATTTTCAAGGCGTTTGGCCGGGCGTTGCGGATGGCGCTGACGCCGGATGCGCGCCAAGCGGAGGCGATTCCTTCCACCAAGGGTGCGCTGTAACGACATGTCCGAATCTATTGTGGTGGTCGATTACGGCATGGGCAATCTGCGGTCGGTCGCCAAGGCGATCGAGCATGTGGCGCCTCCGGGCTGCGCGGTGCGGGTGACGGATGAGCCGCAGCATATTTTGGATGCGGATCGCGTGGTGTTCCCCGGTCAAGGCGCGGCGGCCGATTGCATGGCCGCGCTGCGCGATCGTGGGTTGATTGCCCCGCTGACCGAGGCGGCGCGCAGTCGGCCATTTTTGGGCATTTGTATGGGCATGCAGGTGATGCTGAGCCACAGTGCGGAAAATGGCGGGGTGGATTTGCTCGATTGGTTTCCCGGCACGGTGACGCGGTTTCCGGCGCAGGTTGATGCGGCGGGCGTGGCGCTGAAGGTGCCGCACATGGGTTGGAACACGGTGCATCAAACGCGCGGGCATCCGTTGTGGCACGGTGTGGCCGATGAGGCACGCTTTTATTTTGTGCACAGTTATTTTTGTACGCCGCAGGACGATGGGTTAACGGTGGGGCGCACGGCGTATGGCTTGTCCTACACCGCCGCGCTCGCGTCTGGCTCGGTGTTCGCCATTCAGGCGCACCCGGAAAAAAGCGCGGACGATGGCTTGCGTTTGTTGGCGAATTTTACCCGTTGGAACGGGGATTCCGCGTGAGGTTTGAGGGCGAGACATGTTGCTGATTCCTGCGATTGATTTGAAATCCGGCCAATGCGTGCGCTTGAAGCAGGGGCGCATGGACGATGACACGGTGTTCTCGGATGATCCGGTGGCGGTGGCCGCGAAATTTGTCGCGGCGGGCGCACGGCGCTTGCATTTGGTGGATTTGGACGGCGCCTTCGCCGGCAGCCCTAGGAACCGCGAAGTGATTGCCGCGATTTGTCGTGCGTACCCGGATTTGCCCATTCAGGTCGGTGGCGGCATTCGCACGGAAGAGACCATTGAGCAGTATCTGGCGATGGGCGTGTCGTATGTGATTATCGGCTCGAAAGCCGTGTCCGATCCGCATTTTGTCAGCGATGCCTGCTTGAGTTTCCCCGGCCATGTCATCGTGGGGCTGGATGCGCGCGACGGCAAAGTGGCGGTCGATGGCTGGGCGAAAACCTCGAATCTGGAGGTCACCGATTTGGCGCGCCGCTTCGAGCAAGATGGGGTGTCGTCGATCGTGTTCACCGATATTGCGCGCGACGGCATGATGCAGGGCGCAAATATGGAAGCGACCCGCGCCTTGGCGCGCGCGGTGCGCATCCCGATTATTGCCTCCGGCGGCATGACGGATATGTCCGACATCGACCGCTTGATTGATGCGGGTGAAGACGGCGTGGCCGGCGCCATCATCGGGCGCGCGTTGTACGAAGGCAGCATCGACTTGGCTGCCGCCCAGGCGCGGGTCGATGAACGGTGCGGCATTCCGCCGTTCACTGAATGAGCACGGCCCGGATACGAATGATTGGGATGCGCACGCTGCGGGGATGCGGGGGGCGGGTATGAGTCTCGCCAAGCGCATTATTCCCTGCCTCGATGTGGCGGAAGGGCGGGTGGTCAAAGGCGTGCAGTTCGAAGCATTGCGCGATGCGGGCGACCCGGTCGAAGCGGCGCGGCGCTACAACGAAGAAGGCGCGGATGAGCTCACCTTTTTGGATATTTCCGCCTCGCACGAGGGGCGGGACACCATGCGTCATGTGGTGGCGCAAGTGGCCGAGCAGGTGTTCATCCCGCTGACCGTCGGCGGGGGCATCCGGGCGCTGGCCGATGTGCGGCGGCTGTTGAATGCGGGGGCGGATAAAGTCTCGATCAACACGGCGGCGGTGACGAACCCCAATCTGGTGCGCGAGATTGCCGATTCTGTCGGCGCGCAGTGCCTGGTGGTGGCGATTGATGCCCGCCGCGTCAGCCCGGTGGGCGCGCCGGATCGCTGGGAGATTTTCACCCACGGCGGCCGAAAACCCACCGGCTTGGATGCGATTGCTTGGGCGGTGCAAATGGCCGAATTTGGCGCGGGCGAACTGCTGGTCACCAGCATGGATCGCGATGGCACGAAGAGCGGATTCGATTTGCGCCTTACCCGCGCCATTGCTGATGCGGTGCCGGTACCGGTCATCGCCTCGGGCGGTGTCGGCACTTTGGATCACCTGACCGAAGGCGTGCGCGAAGGTCATGCCGATGCGGTGCTCGCGGCCAGCATTTTCCATTTCGGCACCTATCGCATCCGTGAAGCCAAAGAAAACATGGCCGCTGCGGGGATTACCGTGCGGCTTTGACCCCTGCCCGGTATACTCAGCCGCTATACTCCGAAGAATCGTTCGAAATACACCCGGTTACAGAAATCCTTCCCCATGTGTCACACCCACGCAACTGCTGAAGATTGGCGCGCCGCCCTCGCGTGGAACGAGGACGGCCTGATTCCGGCCATTGCGCAAGATGCCGCCACCGGGCGCATCCTGATGTTCGCGTGGATGAATCAAACCGCGCTGGAGCAAACACTGGCCAGCGGCGAGGCCGTGTATTATTCGCGCTCGCGTCAAAAGTTATGGCACAAAGGCGAACAAAGCGGCCATGTGCAGCGGGTGCAGTCCGTGCATCTCGACTGCGATGGCGATGCGTTGGTGCTCAAAATCGAACAAATCGGTGGGATTGCCTGTCATACCGGGCGCGAAAGCTGCTTTTTCCGCCAATGGCGCGATGGGCAATGGCTCATCACCGATCCCGTGCTCAAATCTCCGGATGACATTTATGGCTGAATCGCAATCCCCCGCGCTGCGCACAGAAGACGCGCACTCGGCCGATGTGCTGGGCGAATTGATGCAAGTGGTGCTTTCGCGGCGCGGGTCTGACCCGAGCGCGTCCTATGTGGCACAATTGTTCGCCAAAGGGCGCAAGAAAATCGCCCAAAAGGTGGGGGAGGAAGGGGTTGAGGCGGCCTTAGCGGGCGTGAGCGGCGACTCTGAAGAACTCATTAAGGAAATGGCCGACCTGTGGTTTCACAGCGTGGTCTTGCTGGCGGATGCCGGCTTGAGCCACACCCAAGTTCTGGATGAATTGGGGCGGCGCTTTGGGCTGTCGGGCTTGGCGGAAAAAGCCGCCCGGTCGTCGTCGTAACAACAACACGGGCTTGCGCGCGGAGCAAGCACCATCATTTCAACGATCGAGGAGCACATCATGGGTAGTTTTAGCATTTGGCATTGGCTGGTGATTTTGGCCATTGTTCTGTTGTTGTTCGGCACCAAGCGCCTGAAAAACTTGGGTTCCGACTTGGGCGGCGCCATCAAAGGCTTCAAGAGCGCCGTGAAGGACGAGGATAAAAAAGACGCCGATGCCGCCCCCGGCGCGGCGGATTCGCTGACCCACAAATCAGCCGATGCCAGCCGCGTGATCGAAGGCGAAGCCGTGCGCCGCGAAGGGGTCAACGATCAGAACAAGCCAAGCTGACGCTGCGTTTTTGTTGCGGTTGAGGGGGTAGCGTGTTCGGGTTCAGCGTGTGGGAAATCTTCCTCATCTTGGTCATCGCCTTATTGGTGGTCGGCCCCGAGCGCCTGCCCGGTTTGGCGCGCACCATCGGCACTTGGGTGCGCAAAATTAAAAAATTTGTGGCCAATGCCAAGGCCGAGCTGGATAGCGAATTCAATCTGCAAGACATGAAATCGCTGCTGAATTCGCAAGAATCCGAGATTGCCAAACTCCGGGCGTTGGTTGAAGAAACCCGTCAGGAAGTCAGCGATTCCGGCCGGAGCATGCTGTCGGCGGTGGACTCGGTCAAAGCCAGCGTGACGACCAGCGTGGCGACCAGTGCGACGACCCGCGTGGCCACTGAAGAAGCCTCTGCCGAGGCGGTCGCACCTGCTTCAGCGCAAGCGGTGCCGCCTGTTCAGGTGCCGGTGCCCGAGTTGACGCATGCCCCGGCTTCGCCCGCTGCGGCTGCCCCGCTTCCGGCGCTGTCGTTTGAAGAAGAAATTCGCGCCTTGGAAGCCGCCTCCGGCCAGTCCTTTGCGCGTCCGTTCGCCGCACCGCCCGCTGAGCCAGCGGTGCCCGATCAACCCGTCGGCACATTGCCGACTCAGCCACCTGCATCATGAGCGAATCCGCCGCGCGACCCGAACTGCCTCCGCCGTCTGCCCCCAATGAACCGCCGTTGGAAGAGGGTCTGGCGGGCTTTTTGACGCACTTGGTCGAATTGCGCAATCGGCTACTCAAGTCGGTATTGGTGGTTCTGGTGCTATTTTTGGTGCTGTTCCCGCTGCGCAACGAGCTGTTTACCCTGCTCGCCGATCCGTTGTCACGGCACATGCCGGCCGGCACCACGCTAATCGCCGTTCAAGTGGCTTCGCCGTTTTTTATTCCGCTGAAGCTCACTGCGCTCACGGCGGTGTTCATCGCCATTCCCTTTTTGCTGTACCAGCTGTGGGCGTTTATCGCGCCGGGGCTGTATCAGCACGAGCGGAAGCTGGTCGCGCCGCTGGTTTTTTCTAGCACCATCTTGTTTTATTTGGGCGCTTCGTTCGCCTATTTTGTGGTGTTTCCCATTGTGTTCGGCTTTCTGGCGACCGCCGGGCCCCATGATGTGAATTTCGCGCCGGATATTGGCGAATACCTTAGCTTTGTCACTTCGCTGTTTTTTGCCTTCGGCTTCGTCTTTGAGGTGCCGGTGGCGATTGTGTTGCTGGTGATTGTTGGCGTGCTCACGCCGGAAAAACTGGCCAATTTCCGCCGATACGCCATTTTGGTGGCGTTCATCATCGCTGCGGTTTTGACCCCGCCCGATGTGTTGTCGCAGTTCATGATGGCGATTCCGATCATCTTGCTGTACGAATTTGGCCTGTTTGTCAGCCGGTTTGTGTACAAGGCAAAAATGGCGCGCGAAGCGGCGTTGGCAGCGGATGCCGCCGAGACGGAGGCCGAACAAGACGCGCAGGCGGCGGATGACGCCACCACGGATCGTCATGCGGGCTATGAGGCCGAGGCGGCGGCGGCGGCACATGAACCGGCCGCGCCGTTGGATTTTGATCGGGAATTGGATGCGGCAGAAGCCGCACAACAGGCGCTGGACGCCCCCGCAGCGCCGCCCGAGTCTTCTGATCTGCCGCCGGAATCGTCTGCTGAAACCCCGCCGGCGGATCCGACCGATCCGACCGATCCGCCGCCCGCAGATCAGCCACCTGCTGGCGATCAGCCCCCGCGTCCGCATTCTTAATTTAACCCGTCGGTTGGGGCGGTGATCCTGCCCCGCCGACCCTTGCAAGGAACCTACCCATGGCTCGTACTGCGCCCCGAAGTCCTGTTTTGTTGGTCATCATGGATGGCGTGGGGGTTAACCCCAGCCGGACAAATAACGCGGTGGCCTTGGCGGAGACGCCAAATCTGGATCGGTTGTTTTCGCATCACCCGCACACCGTGATTGAAGCCTCGGGTCGCGCCTGCGGCTTGCCGGATGGGCAGATGGGTAATTCGGAAGTGGGGCATCTCACCTTGGGTTGCGGCGATTTGATTCGCCAAGATTTGGTGCGCATTGATGACGCGATTGCCGACGGCAGTTTTTTCACCAATGATGCTTTGGTCGAGGCGGCGCAGAAAGCGGCGGCAGCCAATCGACCGTTGCATTTGATTGGGCTGGTGTCCGATGGCGGCGTTCATAGCCACATCAACCACTTGTTTGCATTGATCGAGTTGGCGAGCCAGCACAATGCCCGCCCGCTGGTGCATATGATTACCGATGGGCGCGATACGGCGCCGAAATCGGCGATTTCCTATCTGCCTGCGTTGGAAGAGCGCTTGGCCGCCGCCGGGGGCGCGATTGCCAGCATCAGCGGGCGTTATTACGCGATGGATCGGGATCAGCGCTGGGAACGCACGGCGCTGGCGTGGCAAGTGATCGTGCGTGGCGAAGGCAATGAGTTTGCCGATGCCAAAGCCGCGCTCGAATCGGCTTATGCGGCGGGCACCACCGACGAATTCTTGCTGCCGGCGCGCTTGGCCGCGTTTGCGCCGATTCAAACGGGCGATTCGGTGATTTTCTTCAATTTCCGCAACGACCGCCCTCGGCAACTGACCGAAGCGCTCGCGCAGGCGGAATTTTCCGGCTTTGATCGCGGGGCGTATACCCGCGTGCTGGTGACTTGCTTGACGGAGTACGATCCGCGTTTCCTCTCGCCGATTGGCTTCGCGCCGGAGCGCCCGAAGAATGTGTTGGCAGAAATCATCAGCCAAGCCGGTATCAAGCAATTCCATTGCGCGGAGACCGAAAAATACGCGCATGTCACTTTCTTTTTCAACGGCGGAAAAGAAGCGCCCTTTGCCGGAGAAGATCGCTACATGGCGCCCTCGCCCAAGGTCGCCACCTATGATTTGCAGCCGGAAATGAGTGCGCAGGAAGTCGCGGACGCGACCATCGCCGCCATCAATCGGGAAGAGTACGGCTTTATGCTGGTCAACTTCGCCAACGGCGATATGGTAGGGCACACGGCGGTGCGCGACGCGGTCATCAAGGCGGTGGAAACCGTCGATACGCAAGTCGGGCGTTTGGTTGAAGCCGCGCGCGCCAAGGGGTATTCGATCATTCTGACTGCCGACCACGGCAACTGCGACGAGATGGTCGATCCGGTCACCGGCGAGCCGCACACCCAGCACACCGTGTATCCGGTGCCCTGCATTTTGATTGACGATCAGCGTCCGCGCCTGCGCACGGGCGGGGGCATCGCCAACATCGCCGCCACGGTGTTGGAGCTGATGGGGTTGCCGGTGCCGAAGAAGATGAAGCGTTCGCTCATTCTGACGGCGGGTGGCGGCAGCGAGTAAGCCGCGCGTTGATCGTCTCGCTGCCGCGCCGTGCCGTGCCGTGCTGTGACCGTATCGCTGCCGCGCCGGCTGGGTGTCTAGCGTTTGGGTGGCGCCAGTCGCTCCAATCGCAAACGCTCTCGGCCATCGAATAAGCGCCGCGCACCAAAGTGAACCGCCAGCAATCCACCAAATCCGGTGGCGGCGGTAATCAACAGCATAATCAAAATCTGATAGCGCACCGCGTCCAAAGGGGGCGCACCGGCCAGAATTTGCCCGGTCATCATGCCCGGCAGGCTGATGACGCCCGCTGCGGCGAGCATGTTCAGCGTGGGAATCAGTCCGGCGCGCACCGCATCCTGCTTCAGCCCGGACATCGCCTGATCGGCGGTTTGCCCGAGCAGCAGCCGCCCCTCAATGGCGGTGCGTTGGCTGGCCGCCATCTGCGTGAGGTGGTTCAGCGCCAAGCCAATGCCGGTCATGGTGTTGCCCAAAATCATCCCGAGCAAGGGGATGGCGTATTGCGGCGTGAACCACGGCGCGGGCTGCACCACGAACAGCAGAGCGAACGCGGTGATGCTGGCGGCGGTCGCGCCCATCGACAACAGCCCAATACTGTAGCCCTGCCACCCGGCAATGCGCCGTTTTTGGCGGGCGATGACTTCGTAACTCGCCAACAGCAGCATCATCAGCGCCATCAACAGCACCCAGCCGAGGGATTCCGTCGCGAACAGGGCGTTGAGCACATAGCCAATCAACAACAGTTGCGCCACCATGCGCAGGCTGCCCATGAGCAGGCTGCGGGTGAGTTGCAAGCCATGCCAGAATTGGACGACGCCCAAGGCGGCGACCAAGCCGCCGGCCAGCAGCAAATCCAGCGCCGAAAGCGATTCAATCATGATGGAACCTCCGCGAGCAGCGCCACGCTGTCGCCCCCGATGGCGCGGCGTTCTTCGGCATCGTGCGATACCCACACGGCGGCGGCGGCGTGCTCTTGCACATAAGTTTGAATGAAGCCGCGCAGCGCGGCTGCGTTGGTCGCATCCAAATTCGCCGTGGGTTCATCCAGCAACAGCACGCGCGGGCGCAGCGCCACGGCGCGCAACACCGCGAGCCGTTGGCGCTCACCGGTGGATAAGCGCTCGACGGGGGATTCCAGCAGGGTGGGGTTCAGCGCGAGCGCGGCCAGCCACGCGGCAGGCGGCGGGGTCGCAAAATGCGCCAGTGGGGTTTCTGCCCACCACGCCGGCTCCGCCGGAATATACGCGACGGTACGCCGCCATTCGGCGGGCGGCGTGGCGGATAGCGCCCGCCCCTCAAGCCACACTTCGCCCTGATGCGGCGTTAAATCCGCCAAGGCCCGTAAAAATTGGCTTTTGCCGACGCCCGACGCCCCATGCAGGGTGAGAATATGCGACGCAGGCAATTCAAAACTGACGGGCTGATAGGCGGCGGAAAACCCCGGTTCGGCGCAGACGGCACGCACGGCAAACATGTTGGGCGCCTCTCTCAAATAAAAAACCGCCGGGCAGAGCGTCGGCGGTTTGGGTTGCAATCAGCGATGAACAGCGGCGATCAACGCCGAACGATTTATTCGGTCGCAGTCGCGGACTTGTCTTTGCCCGTGCCCAGCAACGAAACATAGGCGGCCAGCGCGTCGATTTCGTTGTCGGTCAAATGGGTGGCTTGCGGAATCATGGCGTAGGAATGCGCGCCCATTTGCTGACCTTTACGGTAGATTTTCAGCAGGGAAATGACCGTGTCATACGGCAGGCCGGCGAGTTTCGGGGCGGCGAACAGTTTGCCGCCTTCCCCTTCCATGCCGTGGCACACCGCGCAGCTAGAGAACATGGCATGACCCCAGGCCACCACATCGCTAGACACGACTTTCGGCACGGCAGGAGCCGCCGGTGCTGCGGGCGCTGCCGGGGCGGCGGCTGCGCCAGCTGCGGCGGGCGCTGCACTGGCGGTTTTGCCGCCGAGTTCTGCGATGTAGGCCGCGAGGTCGGCGATGTCGGCATCCGACAGCCCCGCCGCTTGCGGTGCCATCGTGCTGTAGCGCGCGCCACCCAAGTTATGCTTGTTCAGGAAGGCCATGTCGCCTTTTTTGAAGGCATGAAGAATGGCATCGGCATCGACCGCAGTCAGCTTGGTCAGATCGGGGAACGCACCGCCATTGCCGTGACCATCCGCACCGTGACAGGCGGCGCAAGACGCAAATTTGGCTTTGCCAGCGGCGGCATCGCCACCACCCGCCGCTGCCGTCGTGGCGGCGGGCGCTGCCGCCGGAGCCGCTGCGGGCGCTGCAACCGGCGCGGCTTTCAGATCAGCCGCCGGGACGGCGTCGGGGGCATACGCGTCTTTGAATGATTCACGGGTGACCACATGCACCAGCGAAGTGACCAGGTAGTACACTGCCGCCAACAGCAAAATGGACGCAACGAAACCGACGAACTTCGCGCTGGAATCGACCTTTGGGTTATGACCATCAGCCACGATAACCTCCACAACTTGATGAAATTTGAAAACCGGGGGCGGCGTGCATCGGCCGCGAGCAATTTTTGCGTTGCATCCCTGGCAACAGCGAAAGACAAGAACGCGGGATTATACCGACGATCAGCCCTTTGACACATACAAACCCCGAATAACCCCATTATTTTATGTCCAAATCTCCCCGCGTGCGTGCGCCTGAGCCTCTGCGCTTGACCGATCCGGTCACGCGGCTGATGGGCGTGGGCGAAAAAGTCGCGGCGCAGTTGGCGCGGCTGGGGCTGGCGCAGGTCGAGGACTTGCTCTGGCATTTGCCGCAGCGCTATGAAGATCGCGGTACGGTGCGTCCGTTGAGCGAATCGCTGGCGGGTGAGTCGGTATTGATTGAGGTCACGGTCAGCGAGGCGCGATTGTTGCGGCACGGCAAGGCGCGGTTGGTGGCGCAGGCGGGGGATGCGGCGGGGCAAATCACTCTGTGGCAATTCGGGCAGTACGGCCCCTTGCTGCAAGCGGGGCAATCTTATTTGTTGTTTGGTGAAGTCCGTGCGGGGTCGCAGGGGCTGGAAATGGCTCAGCCGGAGTTTGTGACCAGCGCCGCCCTAGACAGCATTCTGCCGGTGTATCCCTCAACCGAGGGCTTGCAGCAATCCCGCTTGCGCGCCTTGGTGACGCAGGCGCTGACCGTTGCGCTGCATGGCTTGGATGAGTTGCTGCCGACCGCCGATCTGCCGCCGGTATTGCGCATGGGGACGCTGGCGGCGTTGCAGCGTTTGCATGCGCCCACCCGCGCGCTCGGCGTGCCGCAGCCGGACGATCCCGCCCGCCTGCGCTTGGCGTTGGAAGAGCTGGTCGCCCAAGTGGTGGCATTGCGCCATCAGCGGCAACAGTGGGTGCAGCAAGTGGCACCCCTAATCGCGGGGGAATCGGCGCACTGGCAGCGCTTATTGGCGGGTTTGCCGTTCTCGCCCACCGCCGCCCAGCGACGGGTATTGGCGGAAATTCGCGTGGATATGGCGCAAGGCCAGCCGATGTTGCGGTTGGTACAGGGTGATGTCGGTTCGGGCAAAACCTTGGTGGCGGCGGGCGCGGCCTTGCACGCGATTGAGGCAGGCTATCAGGTGGCGCTGATGGCGCCGACGGCGCTGTTGGCGGAACAGCACGCGCGCAATTTCGCGCAGTGGCTGGAGCCGTTGGGCGTGCCGGTGCATGTGTTGCTGGGGCAAAGCGCGGCGGCGGCGCGGCGCGGGGTGTTGGCGGCATTGCGCGATGGGGTGCCGGGGATTGTGCTCGGCACACAGGCCTTGTTTCAGGAGGCGGTGCAGTTTGCGCGGCTGGGTTTGGTCATCATCGACGAGCAGCACCGCTTCGGGGTACATCAGCGCTTGGCGTTGTCGGATAAGGGCGCGCTGTGGGAAGGCGAGCGCCTGCGGCCACACCAGTTGGTGATGACGGCCACGCCCATTCCGCGCACGCTGGCGATGAGCGCCTATGCGGATTTGGAGGTGTCGATCATCGACGAATTGCCGCCGGGTCGAAGCCCGATCACCACCACGGCGCTGCGGGCGGATCGGCGGGAAGCGCTGATCGACCGGATCAGCGCGGTCTGCCACGAAGGGCGGCAAGCGTACTGGGTATGCCCCTTGATTGAGGATTCGACGCAGATTGAGGCCGAAGCGGCGGAATCGACGGCGGCGCGGCTCACGGAAGCCTTGCCGCACTTGCGGATTGGGCTGGTGCACGGGCGATTATCGGCGGCGCAAAAGCAGGCGGTGATGGCGCAATTTAAGGCGCATGCGTTGGATGTGCTGGTCGCGACCACGGTGATCGAGGTGGGGGTGGATGTACCGAACGCTTCGCTGATGTTGATCGAAAATGCCGACCGGCTGGGGTTGGCGCAACTGCATCAACTGCGGGGGCGGGTGGGGCGCGGCAGCACCGCATCGTATTGCGTGTTGCTGTATGACGAACCGTTGTCCGATCGCGCCAAGGCTCGGCTGGCTTTAATGCGCGAAACGCAGGACGGCTTCGTGCTGGCGGAAGCAGATTTGGCGCAGCGCGGCCCGGGCGAAGTCTTGGGCACCCGCCAAACGGGGCTGGCCAAACTGAAGGTGGCGGACTTGGTGCGCGATGCCGAATGGATTCCGGTGGCGCGGGAATTGGCGGAACGCTGGCTGGCGGCGCAGCACCCCGGCATTCCGGGTTTATTGCGCCGATGGGTCGGCGCGGGGCAGCAGTACAGCCAAGTCTGAGTGGGCGATACGCCTTATCAGGTCATTGAAAATGAGTTCAACGGCCTATCGTTACGGCGCGGTGTCGAGCACCCGCTCTTTGTCGGTCAGCTTGAGCAAATCTTGCCGTTTCAGCCCCATGTCGAGCGCCAAACTGGAGGCGACATAAATCGACGAGAAGGTGCCGAGCACAATGCCGACCAGCAAGGTGGACGAAAACCCGAACAGGCTTTCGCCGCCGAACAGGAACAGCGCGAGCACAGAAAGGAAAGTGGTCAGCGCCGTCATCACGGTGCGCGACATGGTTTGGTTGACCGAGGCGTTCATGATCTCGATTTCCGAGCCTTTACGCATTTTGCGGAAGTTCTCCCGCATCCGGTCGAACACCACGATCATGTCGTTGATCGAATACCCCGCGAGCGCCAAATATGCGGCGAGCACGGTCAGGTTGAACTCCAGTTGGGTGATGCTCAAAAAACCCAAAATCATAATCAAATCGTGCGAGAGCGTGATGACCGCGCCGGCCGCCATTTTGAGCTGATACCGTAGGCTGACGAACAGCAGCAGCCCGCCCAGCACGGTGAGCATGGCGAGCGCGCCGGAGTTGAATAACTCCTTGCCGACGGCCGGCCCCACATATTCAACCCGGCGCATTTGCACGCCCGGTTCTTCGGTTTTCAGCGCGGCAAGCACATGATCTGCTAACTGATTTTGGTTTTCCGACTTGGCCGGGGGCAGGCGAATCATCACCGATTCACTGGTGCCGAAGTATTGCACCACGGCTTCGTGGAAATCGTTTTTCTTCAGCAGTGCGCGCACCGCATCCAAATTGGCTGCTTTGGGATAGCCGACTTCAATCACGACCCCGCCGGTGAAATCCAAGCCCAAATTGATCCCGCGCGTGGCGAGCGAGGCGATGGACACGAGCAGCAGAATGATCGAAATAATGTAGGCGTAACGCCGCTTGCCGAAGAAATCGAATTTGGCGTCATAGGGGAACAGATTCAGCATGATGGAAGCCTCGAATAATGACGCCGGTTAAATCGAAATCCGCGTCAGGCGGGTGCGACGGCCATAAATCAGATTCACCAGCGCGCGCGTGACCATGATGGCGGTGAACAGCGAGGCGAGAATCCCGATGGTGAGGGTGACGGCAAAGCCTTTCACCGGCCCGGCGCCGAGCGCGAACAGCACCACGGCGGCCAGCAAGGTGGTGACATGCGAGTCGATGATGGTCGCGAAGGCGCGTTCGTAGCCCGCTTTGATGGCGGCTTGCGGCGTTAGCCCGTTCCGCAATTCCTCGCGGATCCGTTCGTTGATGAGCACATTCGCATCCACCGCAATCCCCAGGGTGAGCACCATCCCCGCAATCCCCGGCAGCGTGAGCGTGGCTTGCAGCAGCGACAGCACGGCGATGATTAAGATCAAGTTGGCGAACAGCGCCACCACGGCGGTGGTGCCGAACACGCGGTAATACACCAGCATGAAGGCGGCGACGAGCGCGAAGCCGAGGATGGAGGCATGCACCCCGGCTTTGATGTTGTCCGCGCCCAGGCTGGGGCCGACGGTGCGCTCTTCCACGATGTCCATCGGCGCGCGCAGTGCCCCGGCGCGCAGCAGCAGGGCGAGGTCGCGCGCAGCATCTGGAGAACCCATGCCGGTGATTTGAAAGCGGTTAGACAGTTGGTCTTGAATGGTGGCGACATTGATGACCTGTTCGATCAGCTTTTTGTCTTTGACCGGTTTGCCATCCACGATCTTGGTTTCGGTGCGGTGTTCGATAAACACCACGGCCATTTGTTTGCCGATATTTTCGCCGGTCACATCGGCCATGCGCCGCGCGCCTTGTCCGTCGAGATTGACGAACACGGCGGGCGTGCTGGAGCGCTGATCGATGCCGGACGACGCGCCGGTGATGCGGTCGCCGGTGACGATGACTTGCCGTTTCAGCAGGACGGGTTGTCCATTTTTTTCATGGTACAGCCGCGCATCGGGCGGCACGCGACCGGATTGTTCGGCGTCTGCCCAATCGCTCGGCGTGCCGGAGACGAGGCGGAATTCTAAGGTGGCGGTGGCGCCAATGATTTCTTTCGCGCGGACTGTGTCTTGAATGCCGGGCAGTTCGACGACGATGCGGTCTTCGCCTTGCTGCTGAATCAGCGGCTCGGCCACGCCCAGTTCATTCACCCGATTGCGCAGGGTGGTGATGTTCTGTTCGACGGCGGCTTTTTTCTCGGCCAGAACGCCGGCATCGGTCAGCGCGGCGCTGAGGTACGGCGCGCCGTTGCGTTCGCTGCTGTCGAACTTCAGTTCAGGATACAAGCCAGGCAATTTGCTCATGGCCGCGTCGCGTTCGCTGGCTTCGCGGAAGCGGATCAGGATGTCTTTGCCCTGATCGACATCGGCGCTGACATAGCGAATGTTGTCGTGGCGCATATCGCCCCGCAGGCTTTCGTTGCGGCGGTCGAGCGCGGTTTTGATGGCCGCTTGCATGTCGATTTGCATCAGGAAATGCACGCCGCCGCGCAAATCCAGCCCCAAATACATGGGCTTGGCGCCCAGCGCCGTCATCCATGCGGGCGCGGCGGGCGCCAGATTGAGCGCGACGGGGTAATTTTCACCCAGCGCGGCACGCACCACATTGACGGCTTTGAGCTGGGTATCCGTGGAGCTGAATTGAATCAGGCCGTCTTTTTCCTGCACGCTGGCGGATTTGACGGGCAGATCGGCGGCTTTAAGCGCGGCCGTGGCGCGATCCAACTCCGCTTGGGTCATCGTGCCATCGCGCTTGGAGATTTGCAGGGCGGGATTTTCGCCATACAAATTGGGCAGGGCGAAAAAGGCGGCCAGCGCCAAAATCAGGACGATGAGGAGGTTTTTCCACCACGGATAGCGATTCATGAATGCGTTCCCTGTCAACGGGTTGTGCGGGTCTGACCCGCGACACGCAGCCGCCGATGCGGCGGCTGGTCAGGCGGGGCTTAGCCCTCGCGGGTGTCTTTGAGTGTGCCTTTGGGCATAACGGTCGCTACGGCGCCGCGCTGGACGACCAAGGTCACGCCATCGGCCACTTCGATCACCAGAAAGGCTTCGCCCAGCTTGATGACGCGGCCAAGCAGCCCGCCGTTGGTGACGACTTCATCGCCCTTTTCCACGGAGTCGATCAGCTTTTTCAGCTCTTTTTGGCGTTTGACTTGCGGGCGAATCAGCAGGAAATACATCACGCCGAAAATCAGAATCAGCGGCAGAAAGGTCGCGATCATGTTGGGTTCTTGGCCGGCAGCAGCGGGAGCGGCTTCGGCCAAAGCGTCGGAAATCAAAAACATGGGGTGGGTTCCTAGGTGTTCTGAAATGGAGTTCTGAAAATCGGGGTCAAAAAGTGGGTGCGCGGGCAGCGCAAAACGCGCATTAGTATGCCACAGCGAAGCCAAGTTCCCTCATGCGTGGGGGCAATCGGCGGTTATTCAATGCCTCGGGCGCGATCGGCGGCGAATTGGCGCGTAAATTCGGCGAATTGGCCGGCGGCAATGGCGGCGCGAATTTCCCGCATCAAGGTTTGGTAGTAATGCAGGTTGTGGATGGTGTTCAGGCGCGCGCCGAGCACTTCTTTGCAGCGGTCGAGGTGCTTGAGATAGGCGCGGGAGTAGCGCTGGCAGGTGGTGCAGGTGCAGCTTTCGTCGATTGGGCGGGTGTCGCGGGCATAGCGCGCATTGCGCAGGCGCAGATCGCCAAAACGGGTGAAAAGGTGGGCGTTGCGGGCGTTGCGGGTGGGCATCACGCAGTCGAACATGTCCACCCCGCGTGCGACGGCGGCCACGAGGTCTTCGGGCTTGCCGACGCCCATGAGGTACCGGGGTTTGTCGGTCGGGAGCAGGGGCGTGGTGGCTTCGAGTACGGCGTTGCGTTCGTCGAAGGGTTCGCCCACCGACAGCCCGCCAATGGCGTAGCCATCGAAGCCGATGGCCAGCAGTCCTTCTGCGGACTCTTGCCGCAGGGCGGAATACATGCCGCCTTGCACGATGCCGAATAGGGCGGTGTCGGTGTTGTCCGGTTTTAAGGCGTCAAACGCGGCGCGGGAACGAGCCGCCCAGCGCAGGGAGAGGCGCATGGAGCTGGCCGCCTGATCCGGCGTGGCAGGATACGGGGTGCATTCGTCAAAAATCATGACGATGTCTGAGCCGAGTTCATGCTGAATCTGCATCGAGCGCTCGGGGGTGAGCAGCACGGGGCTGCCATCGACCGGCGATTGGAACTTGGCGCCTTCTTCGGTGATCTTGCGCATTTCTGCCAGCGAAAAAACCTGAAACCCGCCGGAGTCGGTCAGGATGGGTTTCTGCCAGCCCATGAAGTCGTGCAAGTCGCCGTGCGCGCGGATGATGTCGGTGCCGGGGCGCAGCATCAAGTGGAAGGTGTTGCCGAGGAGGATTTCGGCACCGAGCGCCTCGATTTCTGCCGGATCCACGGCCTTGACCGTGCCGTAGGTGCCAACGGGCATGAAGGCGGGCGTTTCAATGGTGCCGCGCGCGAAACGCAGTTGGCCTCGGCGGGCGCCGCCGTCGGTGGTGATGAGAGAAAAATCCATGGGATGTGCTCAGGGAGGGGCTCAGGCGGGGTACTCAGGGAGGTTGCTCAGGAAGGGTCTCAACCGGGTGGGTGGGGCGGGCGCGCGTCGGGGTTCACCGTCAGGAACATGGCGTCGCCATAACTAAAAAAACGATAACCCTGCGCGATGGCGTGGTGGTACGCCGCCAAAATGCGTTCGCGACCCACCAGCGCGCTGACCAGCATCAGCAGCGTCGATTGCGGCAGGTGAAAATTCGTGAGCAGGGCATCGGTGACGAAAACCGGTTGTCCCGGATACAAAAATAAACGGGTTTCGCCGGTAAACGCGCCGATTTCCCCGCGCGCGGCGGCTTCGGGGTGCGCCCGTGCGGCGGTTTCAATCGCCCGCAAGGCTGTGGTGCCGATGCAGATGACGCGCCCGCCGCGTGCGCGTGCCGCCGCGATGGCGGCCACGGTGTCGGGCGGTACATCCACCCATTCTTGATGCATTTCGTGCGCTTGCAGGGTGGCTGCCCGCACCGGCTGAAAAGTGCCGGCGCCGACATGCAGGGTGACGAACGCGGTGTGGACGCCCTGTGCGCGGATTTCTGCGAGCAAGGCTTCCGTGAGGTGCAGGCTGGCGGTCGGGGCGGCGACGGCACCGGGGCGACGCGCGAACACGGTTTGATAATCGTGGCGATCGGCGGCGTCATCCGCGCGGGCAATGTAGGGCGGCAGCGGCACATGCCCTTCGGCATCCAGCCAATGCAGCCAGTCGGGCACCTGGGGCGTGGGGCTGAGCGCGAGGCAGAACAGCGCTTCGGCGCGTGCCGTGACGGTCAGGCGCATGTTGCCCGGCATGTCGAGGGTGCTGCCGACGCGCGGGGATTTGCTGGCGCGCACATGACACCACGCGCTCGTGGCATCGACCAGGCGTTCCACCAAAATTTCGACCTTGCCGCCGCTGGTTTTTTGGCCAAAAACCCGCGCGGGAATCACGCGGGTGTCGTTCAGAATTAATAAATCTCCCGGCGCAAATAGCGAGGGCAAATCGGCGATGTGGCGATCGTGCCAGCCGTTAGCCGGCGCGGCATCGAGCACCAATAAGCGTGCCGCCGTGCGCGGTTCTGCCGGGCGCAAAGCGATTTGGGATTCGGGGAGGGGGTAATCAAACCAGCGGGTTTCCATGACGGGCGCAGTATAGCCGGATTCATGCGGCGGCATTCACCGTGCGGGGTTGATCGGGGGTGCGGCGGCGTGTAGGCCGGAGAATAAAATGGGGGAAAATAAAAAAAGCCCCAAGGGGCGTTCTGTTGGATGCGGGGTTTGGGTTGTGGGGAAAAAGCCATCCTGTGGCCAGGAACCTTTCCTTCGGTTCGATCCCGTCGCACTCGTCGCTGAGTGGTAGCGGTCTGACGAAAAATCTGCCCTTCCTTAGGCGATCAAGCCGACACCCACCGGTTGATCTCAAGGCATCCTCGCCTTGCTGCCCTGCCTCAAGATTGAGGGCGGGCGCCCGTCCTTTGGGTGGTTAATCCTTCAACCGTTGTCCATCCGTGCCTTGGGCTTCTTGCCCGTGTCCAATCCTTGGGGCTTCCTGCGTGATCTTCCTGATCGGCACGAGATCCGTTCGTGCGAAGCCATCCTTGAGCCATTCATCCTTGCCAATCCCGGCAAACTCCTGACCGCACAATGACATTCCATCCGGTGAATGCCTTGCATCCTGCGCCGTCTTCCTGACGGGTTTTGCGGTGGCGGGCGATGTTCCTGATCGCCGTTGGGGCTCCTGCCCCCGTGTTTCCGAACACAGGTGCATCATGCCGAAGCTTTGTGACAGGTTGAAGCGGGAATCGGCGCGGGTTCCGTCAGAAAATGCGCTTTGTGATGTAGGAAAATTCCTACGCGCCTATCTAGGCGAGGAAGTTTTGCTCGGCCAAGGTGCCAAAGGGGGCGCAGCCTTCGGTGAAAAACTGCTGAATGGCGTGCAGGAAGGCGTCGGGCGCTTCAATGTGCGGCCAATGGCGCGCGCCGTTCAGGGTATGCAGGCAGCCTTGGGGATAGGCGGCGGCCAGAATGGGGATGTCGGCATCGGCAATGTAGGCGGAATGCGCGCCGCGCACGAACAGGGTGGCGCCGCAGAAAAATCCGTGCAGCGCGGGCATTTGGGAGACGCTGGGATAGGCGGCTTGCAGGGCATCCAAATGGAACCGCCAGCGCCAGCCTTGCGGGTTATGCACCAGGTTGGCGGTCAGAAATGCGCGCACCGCCGGATCAAACAGGTGGGTCGCCATCATGGCGCTGGCGGCATCGCGGGAGCGTAAATGCGCCAAATCGACCGCGCGCAAGGCGGAAAACACCTCTTGGTGCCAGGCCGGATAGGCTTTGGGGGCGATGTCGATCACGGCCAGATGGGTGAAACGCTCCGGTGCCAAATCGGCGAGCACCATGGCGAGCTTGCCGCCGAGCGAGTGTCCGAGCAGCCGTGCGCGCTCCAGCCCGAGCCGATCCATCAGCGCCAATACATCCTGCGCGAGGGCGGTGTAGCGCGTGTCTACCTGCCACGGCGAGTTGCCGTGATTGCGCAGATCGAGGTTGATGACGCGGTAGCGCGCCGAGAGCGCCCGTGCCACGCCGCGCCAATTCGCCAGCGAACCGAACAGCCCGTGCATAATGATGACCGGTAGCCCGCCGCCGGATTCTTCATAGTGCAATGCCACGGGAGATTCGGTCATCGGGGTCGCCTTTTGATTCAGTGTGAAACTCGACCCTGTCGAGCCGCCATCGCGGCGCGATTCTATCACGCCCCCTTTGCGGCTTGCCCCTGCCTGAATCCGAAACCGCTCGTGTGATTGATTTACTGTGATTGATTTGCCGTGATTTATTCGTGTTGATTTATTGGGAACCCGCCATGCCCCCTGCTGAAGCCCATTCCGCCCTGCCCGCCCCCGAACTGCCGGAGGGGCGGTTGTATCCGCAGCAGATTCGCTTGGCGGCGCAGTTGATCGACACCATTTTGACGACCACGCAGGCCAGTGATCGGGTGTTGCTCCAGGCCTTTCGGGCGGATCGACGCATGGGGCGGCGAGATCGGCTGCTGATTCAATCGCTGGTGTTTTATGTATTGCGCTATACCCCGGCGTTGCGCGCGGGCTTGGGCGCGGATACCCCGTTGGCGCAGATTGCCGCCGCCCTGTGGCTGGCGGGGCGCCTGGATGAAAAATTGGTCGCTGAAACCGGGGTGGATCCTGCCATTTGGGCGGGTCGCGCGTTGCCAGATCGTGTGGCATGGGCGATGTCGGCCGCCGATGCCCAGCGCTTAGAGGCCGCATTTGGCGACGAAGCGGCGGCGGTGGCCACGGCGCTGCTTGGGCGGGCGCCGGTCGATATTCGCTTAGACCCGCGTTGGCCGACAGCCACCGTCATCGACGCGCTGCAATTGGATGGTTTCGCGTTCTCGCCGGTGCCGGGCTTGCCGCAGGGCTGGCGTTGCGCGCCGCCGGCGTCGCTGCTGCGGCATCCGTTATTCGCCCAAGGCGCGTTTGAAATTCAGGATGCCGGCAGCCAGTGGATTACCGCCGCCTGCGCGGCCACGCCCGGCGCACAGTGGCTGGATTTGTGCGCGGGGGCGGGCGGCAAAACCTTGGGTTTGGCCGAGGCGGTGGGGTCGGCGGGGCGCGTGTTGGCCTGCGATACGGATGCCAGCCGGTTGGCGCGTTTGCCGGAACGCCAGCGGCGTCACCAACTCGACCCAATTGAGGTGCTGCCGATTGCCGATGCGGCGGACCCCGCGCTGGCGATGCGCGCGCCTTTCGATGGCGTGCTGATCGACGCGCCCTGCTCTGGCTCCGGCACTTGGCGGCGGCATCCCGAGCTGAAATCCCGCGCGGCGGATCTGCCAGCTCTGTGCGCCACCCAAGCGTCGTTGTTGCGCGCGGGGGCAGCGTGGGTGCGTCCCGGCGGGCGGCTGGTGTATGCCACTTGCAGCCTGTGGCGTGAAGAAAATGAGCAGATCGTGGCGGAGTTTTTGGCCGAAAATCCGCAATGGTGCGCGGGACCACTTCCCTCGGCGCTGCCGGAAGATGCGCGCACCGCGCCGGGTCAGGCACGCTTGCGCCCCGATCGCCATGATTGCGATGGTTTTTTTGTGGCGGTGCTGGTGGCTCCGGCTGCTTAATCGCGCCGGGGATTCGACAAAATTCCCACCGCTCGGCACACTGC
>DYMR01000003.1:21171-26006 GCA_020721485.1 Halothiobacillus neapolitanus
CTTATCCGGCGTGGCGCTCAGCGCCATTGCCGCCGAATTCGGCACGCCGGTGTACGCCTACAGTGCCGAGGCCATCACGGCGGCCTACACCGCCTTGACCCAGGCCTTTGGGGATCGACCGCATCGGCTGTGCTATTCGGTCAAGGCCAACAGCAACTTGTCGATTTTGGCCTTGCTCGCCCGGCTGGGTGCGGGTTTTGACATTGTTTCCGGCGGCGAATTGACGCGGGTGCTGGCGGCGGGCGGCGATCCGGCCAAAGTGGTTTTTTCCGGCTTGGGCAAGCGCGCGGATGAAATTGCCGCCGCGCTGACGGCGGGCATTGGCTGCTTGAATGTGGAATCGGCCGCCGAATTGGCGCAAGTCGCGCGGATTGCCGCAGAACTGGGCGTGGTTGCGCCCGTGTCCCTGCGGGTGAATCCGGATGTGGATGCCAAAACCCACCCCTACATTTCCACCGGCTTGAAAGACAACAAATTCGGCATCCCGATGAGCCAAGCCCCGTCGTTGTATCGCCAAATTCAGCGCGATCCGCACCTCAACGCGGTGGGCATTGATTGCCACATTGGCTCGCAATTGCTTGATGTCACCCCGTTTACCGCCGCCGCCGAGCGCGTGCTGGCCTTGCTCGACGAGCTGATCTTGCTGGGCATCGAACTGCATCATCTGGACTTGGGCGGCGGCCTCGGCATCCGCTACACCACCGAGCAAGCGCCGGTGGCGGCGGATTGGGTGAATGCCCTGCTGTCGGTCATCGACGCGCATCCCGTGGCGCGGCGCGTTCCGCTGTGGCTGGAGCCGGGGCGGTTTTTGGTGGGGCCGGCGGGCGTGTTGATTAGCCGGGTCGAATACCTCAAGCCGCATCCGGAAGATGGCAAATCGTTCGCGATTGTCGATGCCGCGATGAACGACCTGATGCGCCCGGCGTTGTACGGCAGCGTGATGGCGATTGAAGCCGTGCATCCCGCCGAGGGCACCGTGCCGGCGGATTGGGAAATCGTCGGCCCCGTCTGCGAAACCGGCGATTTTCTCGGCAAGGGGCGGCATTTGCCGCTGGCACAGGGGGATTATGTTGCGGTGTTGGGCGCGGGCGCCTACGGCTTTTCCATGGCATCCAACTACAACACGCGCGGCCGTCCGGCCGAGGTGTTGATCGAACACGGCGCGGCGCGGTTGATTCGCCCGCGCGAAACCATCGAAAGCTTGCTGGCCAGCGAACGCGCCTGCTTGTGAACCGGCGGGGGTGCCGGTTTTCTGCGCGCCCTGCCGACGATCCTCTGCTGCAATGATCGCCTTCAGCAATGATAGGCACTGTCTATCAACCCGATGCGTAATTTCAATTTTATTCCGTAGAATGAATTGGGTTATTGTCTCGGTCCAACATGATGAGGGCGCGGTCGCGTGCTCATCAAGCCATCTTCCCGCCTTTAATTCACCACACTGTTATTGCCCATCAAGGAGTTGCCATGCTTGAAAATCGTGAAGGCCAGCGCGTGCCGAAAGTCACTTTCCGTACCCGCCAGAACAATCAGTGGGTGGATGTCACCACCGATGACCTGTTCAAAGGTAAAACCGTGGCCGTGTTTTCGCTGCCCGGCGCGTTCACCCCAACCTGCTCATCCAGCCATGTGCCGCGCTTCAACGAACTGGCGCCGGTGTTTTTCAAGCACGGCGTGGACAGCATTTTGTGCGTGTCCGTCAACGACACCTTCGTCATGAACGAGTGGGCGCAAGATCAAAAAGCCGAACACATCCGCTTCATCCCCGATGGCAACGGTGAATTCACCGAAGGCATGGGCATGTTGGTCGATAAAGAAAACCTCGGTTTCGGCAAGCGGTCTTGGCGGTATTCCATGCTGGTGAAAGACGGCGTAATCAGCAAAATGTTCATCGAGCCGAATGTCGAAGGCGACCCGTATGAAGTCTCCGATGCCGACACCATGCTCGATTTCCTGGCGCCGAATGCGGTGAAGCCGCACTCCGTCATGCTGTTCTCGCGCGACACCTGCCCGTTCTGCATCCGCGCCAAGGGCATGCTGCATGAAGCGGGCATCGTGTTTGACGAAATTTTGGTCGGCGATCAAGTCAACCTGCGCGCCCTGCGGGCGGCGACGGGTTCTGAAGCCGTGCCGCAGGTCTTTATTGATGGCCGGTTGATTGGCGGCAGCGACAAGCTGGCCGAGTGGCTCGCGACCCGTCGATAAGCCGAGCGGTGTTCGCCCCGAATGCGGGGCGGTACCGTCATGCCGCCGAGGGCGGCGGCATCGCCGTACTTTTCCGTTTCTAACTGTTTCTTTTATATAAGATTATTTGCCAGCAGTTCCTTCTGGCTTTTCTGAACTGAGCACCGGAGTTTTGTCATGAGTGATTCAGCGCGCGCGTTTGATTTAATTGTGCTCGGCGGCGGTTCCGGCGGCTTGGCCGTCGCCGAGCGCGCCGTGGCGTATGGCGTGAAAGTGGCCGTGATCGAGCCCGCCGCGCTGGGCGGCACTTGCGTCAACTTGGGCTGCGTGCCGAAAAAAGTCATGTGGTACGCCGCGAATTTCGCCCACGCGCGCCACGAGGCCGAGGGCTGGGGCTTCGCGCCGGCGGATGCGGCAGTCGATTTTGCCGCGCTGGTCGCCGGTCGCAATCGGTTCGTGGACAACATCCGCCAGTTTTGGGATGGCTATGCCGAACGGCTGGGCATCACCGTGCTCAAAGGGCGCGGCGTGCTCACCTCGCCCACGGCCGTCACGGTGAACGGGGTGGAATATACCGCGCCGCACATCGTGGTTTCGACCGGTGGCCGCCCGTTCGTGCCGCCGGTGCCGGGCGCGGAATTGGGCATTTCCTCGGATGGGTTTTTTGCACTGACCGAACAGCCGCGCCGGGTCGCCGTGATCGGCGGAGGCTACATCGGCGTGGAGCTGGCGGGCGTGCTGCGTGCGCTCGGCAGCGAAGTGGTGCTGCTGGATTTGCTCGACACGATCATCGCGCCGTTTGACGGCCTCTTGCGTGAAGTCGCCACCGAAAACCTCCAATCGTTGGGTGTCACCCTGCATCTGCCGTTCAAGGTGCAGGCATTGAGCCAAACCGAGGCCGGCAAATTCATCACCGGCGCAGACGGCCAAACCCTCGGCCCGTTCGATGAAATCATCTGGGCGGTCGGGCGCGCGCCCAATACCCGTGGCATCGGGCTGGAGGCCGCCGGCGTGGCGGTCGAGCCGAACGGCATCGTGCCGACCGACGCCTACCAAAACACCAATGTGCCGAGCGTTTTTGCGATTGGCGACATCACCGGGCGCGCGCCGCTTACCCCGGTGGCGATTGCGGCGGGTCGCCAACTGGCCGAACGGTTATTCAATGGCAAATCGGCGGCGAAGCTCGACTACCGCGACATTCCCACCGTCGTCTTCGCCCACCCGCCGATTGGCACCGTGGGCATGACCGAAGAAGCCGCGCGGGCCGAATATGGCGATGCGGCCATCACCATCTACGAAACCCGCTTCACCCCCATGCGCTATGCCCTGTCGGAACAGGGGTTTACCACCGCGATGAAACTGGTGTGCCTCGGCAAACATGAGCGGGTGATCGGCCTGCATCTCATTGGCGATGGTGCGGATGAAATGCTGCAAGGCTTTGCCGTCGCGGTGAAAGCCGGGCTGACCAAGGCCGATTTCGACGCGACCGTGGCCATCCACCCCACGGCCTCCGAAGAGCTTGTAACCCTGAAAACCCCCCGTGATTGAGGTGCGCCATGTTTCTTGAAGCCCGCCATCTGCGCACCATCCGCGCGATTGTCGAAAGCGATTCGCTGGCGCTTGCCGCCGAGCAGCTCCACCTGACGCAATCCGCGTTATCGCACCAGTTGCGGGCGATAGAAGAGTATTACGGCGTGTCGCTGTTTTCGCGGCGCTCCCGCCCGATGCAGCCCACCCCGGCCGGGCGGCGCATGTTACAGGCGGCGATGCACATACTGCCGCTGTTCGACCTGCTGGATCGCGACCTGCGCCAATTGGCGGGCGATGACACCGGGCGGCTATTTATTGCGCTTGAATGTCATTCTTGTTTCTCTTGGCTTTTGCCAACGCTCGATGCCTATCGTCAGCAATGGCCGAACATCGAAACCGATCTCTCGCTGGCGCACAGCTTCGATGCGCTGGATGCCCTAACGCGCGGCCTAGTTGATGTGGTGGTGAGCTCCGACCCGGTCGATAACCCCGACATCGTGTTCGAGCCCCTGTTCGAGTACGAAGTCATGCTCATGCTCGCGCCGGAGCACCCGCTGGCGGCAGAGGCCGTCATCACCCCGCCGATGCTGGCCGACGAAACTGTCATTACCTACCCGGTGAGCCGGCAGCGGCTGGACATATTCCGACGCTTTTTGGAGCCGGCGGGCATCGAACCGAAGGCCACGCGCAGCTCAGAACTCACCGTGATGATCGCCCAGTGGGTGGCGAGCCAACGCGGCGTGGCGGCGCTGCCGGCCTGGGCTGTGGCCGAAGAACTGGCCGATGGCCGCTTAGTCGCGCGGCCCTTAACTGCCGAAGGCATGGGCGCGGTGCTCTATCTCGCCTTGCGCAAAGACGAAGCCGGGCTGCCGTTCGTGCGTGAATTCATCGACACCGCCCGCCGCATGGCACGCAAAACCCTTACGGGGATTCGCCCTCCGGTCGTGGCCACTGCGTAACAGCCTGTTAAAGCAAGCCAAGAGGGGCTTGCTCGAAAAAAGACAGGGAGGTCTTTTTTCAACATCCGGGTAAGGGGCGGCGTGCTACTGCCCGCCGCCGGTCAATTCGCTGCGTTTTTTGCGCATCCGAATATTCAAAAATTCGACGACCACCGAAAACGCCAT